>JBCCUO010000211.1:0-6587 GCA_039196805.1 Planctomycetota bacterium
CGGTTGCGCACGACGCGGCCCGCAATGCTGTTGCCGGATGACGAACGCGAGCGGCTTAGCGACCTCACATTGCCGAGTTTGCCGGCGAAGAAATTTTCCAATTCAAGACAACGTGCAAACAATCGCTTTCGCCTCTTTGCAAAACGCTGGGAGAAAACAATGCGCTGTGGCTTCGCACAAGTACCAATGATCTTGGTCGCGTCATTGCTGTTGATCCCGGCCAGTGCAACGGGCGTTGATTCGACGACCTTGGAAACTGTCCTGCGGAGGGCCAGCAAACAGATCGAGCAAGGCGATGCGTCCGCGGCGGCTTCGACTCTCGGCAGCATCGCTGTTCCGGTTGGCTTACCCGAGAATGATCCGCGCATCGCTCGCGACCTTGCGGTGACGTGGCTCCGGATCGCCCGGCAGGCTCAGCAAAGTGGAGACTCCGTCGTCGCCTTGGATGGCTTCATCGCAGCCAAAAAGTACCTGAACTTGGTTGCCGAGGACGGAGAGCACTCCTTGCCACCCGAGCGGCGAGCGATGGGCATCGAAATGTCAGAGAAGGCAGCCCTGAAGATCGGAAAACAAGCTTTCCTTGACGCAAACAGCACACTGACCAACCGAGCCTGGTCGTTCGCGGCCCAAAGTGAGTCCCAGAAAACCAGGGCATCCGCGACCCTTGGATTGGCCTGGGCAACACAGCTGGACCCAGAAGCTTCCCCCGTGCAAATCGGCGAGCAAATGCTGTCCTTTGCGGAAGAGTACTCCGGACACACAGACGCCGGCGCTGCGGCCGAACAAGCGGTCAAACACTTCCTTCTGGGCGGGGACTTCGGGCGTGCGGACAGAGCGTTCATGGCGTTCGTCAACACGGCGGCATCTACAGATTCCGCGTCCGGCCTGGCGGATGAAATCGTCAATGAGATCACCGCGCACGCGGATCGCACGAATGCAAAACTGGAAATCCCCGCATTGCTGAAGTGGCTTCGCGCCGAGGAAAGCCGAGCATCCACCGCACCGAGACTGGCCGTTCTGTTGCTCGGCACGCCGCATCCTCTCGCCGCAGCAGACGAAGATCGCCTGCTCAGAGAGCTGGCCTCCCTCGATGAATCGGGCGAATGGGTCCGCACTGCCCTGGAGCGAGCACGTCTCCACGGGGGGCAAGCGGAATCCGAAAGGCTTGCGATCACGATCCTGACGGCGAATCGCACGGCGGCGATCCATGACCAGGAAGCCGCCACGGCCCCTCGACCTGCCAACGATTCAAACGACGGGCAAGCCCGAACTGGCGGGCCGAGCCGGCCCACCGCGATCGCGCTCTTCCTGGCCAGCCAGGAACTCGTACAAACCCGCCATTTACAGACGCTGGCGCAGTTAACAAGAGGCTTCCAACCTGCCGAGTGGACCCAAATCCCGATGTCATCGGATGCTGAATACCCCGCCATCCTGCGGACACACCGAATCATCGCGGAAAGCTTGACCCAAGCGGGTGAAAACGAACGGGCATTGTCCTGGTGGTCTTTCGTCGTCGACCAGCTGGGCGACACCGCCTTCACGGCATCACTGCGGCTGGCTGAATCAGCCTCCCATTCTGCGGAGCTCCGGGAAGCCGAACTCCGGCTGAACGCGGCGCGCAAACTCGCAAACGGAATCGAGAGCCGGCGGGTCGTCCTGGACCTCATCGCGGCGGAACTGGCTATCCGAGGCCTGCGGTTTGATATCGCGAGGGCGAATCTTGAATCGGTTGTTCGAAACCGCGAGTCCAGTGCCGACTTGCGAGGCCGCGCTCAGTGGCTCATCGGCGAGACTCATTTCATGCAACAAAACTACGATTCGGCCATCCGAGCGTACCAGGCCGCCGAAGGCATGGCTCCCGGGTCAGACTGGGCAGCGGCAAGTCTGGTTCAGGCAGGAAAGGCGTTTGAACAATTGGGGCGGACACGGGCGGCCTCCATCTGTTATGGCAATCTCATCGAACGGTTCGCCGACAGCCCCCACGCTGACACGGCACGAAGCCGACTGGCGGCGCAGCCAGTCCAACCGGGCACTTCTGAATCCACTCTGCGACGATGATGAATTTGCAAAGCCGGCCTACTACACCAAAACGCTCCGGCGCGAACAGTCGCCAATTGATCTCCAAATCGGACGTCCCACGTCCGGCTCACTGGAAAGGCCTGGCTTCCAGAATGGTGCCAGTGTTCGTGTTGGGTCTCGGTCTGGCATGCTGGGCCGGGATGATCCGCCCGGCAGGCGGCCAGCAGCTTCGCACGCCAGAATACACGGCAAATCCTGGATACGTAGCTCAACAGCCGAATCCGAACTTTAGAAACACAAACGATTCGTATGCCGCGCAACCGGATGCCCGCCTGGCGGCCACGCCGTCTTCGATCCCGTCACTCGAGCCTTTACCGCCATCGGCGTCAGAACCGACCGAAGAATCAGCGAGCTGGGAATTGCCTGGGTTCGTGTTCAAGATCGCCGAAGGCGGCTGGCTGATGTTTCCGTTGGGCGTTTGCTCACTGGCTGTCCTGGCCTTGTCGCTGGAACGACTCGTTTCCCTGCGCCGCGGACGCGTGATTCCTCGCCCTTTCGTACGACGCTTCACCGAGTGCGTCGAAGACGGGCAGCTGAGCTTTGACGAAGCCACTGAACTGTGCGAAGAGTTCGATTGCCCAGTTGCGGAGGTCTTTCAGGCAGCCGTTCGTCGATGGGGTAGGCCAATGTTCGAAATCGAACAAGCCGTCATGGATGCGGGCGATCGTGTCGCGGAAAGCCTCAAAAGGTTCCTCCGGGTCTTCCATGCGATCAGCAACGTGGCCCCCTTGATAGGACTCTTGGGAACGGTCTTGGGAATGATCGAGGCATTTGAGACCATCAGTTCAGCGGATTCCATCGGAGAACCCGAGTCACTCGCGTCAGGCATCAGCACCGCGCTGATGACAACCGCCGGAGGCCTATCCGTCGCGATTCCCGCGTACCTCGCATACATGTATTTCAGCAGCAAGTCGGACGCCTACTTGAACGAAATCGACAAACTGTGCCAGCGAGTGGTCGACTGCATCTCCGCGGAAGGCCTGGAAAACAGTAGCGGCTCAAAGCCTCGCAAACGCCGAGCCGCGTAAAGGAGTCTGGCCATGTCCTCGCGACGCCCTTCCGACGAAGTCACCATCAACCTGACGCCCATGATCGATGTGGTGTTCTTGTTGGTCATCTTCTTCATGGTCGGCAGCAAATTCAGCGAAGCGGAATCGAAAGTCAACGTCAACGTCGCGAGTGCGTCGGAGATGAAGGCAATCACACGGCTTCCTGATCGTCGCACGGTCGACATCGAACTCGACGGGTCGGTCCGCCTGAACGGCCAGCCAGTCGATCTGCCACAGCTGTTCGACAGGTTGAAGACAGAGATTGACAACTATCCAGGCCTGAGTGTGCTGGTTCGGGCAGAAAGATCGGGCAACTTTCAGCGCGTCGACGAAGTCTTTCGAAGTGTCCGAAACGCAGGAGTCGACGACATCTTGGTGGAGGCAAAGGGAGACGCTTTGCTGATTTCGAACGCACAGGGCGCAGGAGCTGAGGGATTCAGCACCCAGCGTTCCAACAATACGCAAGGCCCCTACCGGTGAATCCGCTGGGCGAAATGTGGGCGGATTCCCGCCTGGTTTACACGGTGGCGTCAGCTGCCGTTGCCTCGCTGGTCGCAACGATCTGGCTCTTTCGTCGACGCAAGAAGTCGGGGCGTCAAGCGGCGGTGATCTGCCTGTTGCTCTCCGTCGGGCTACACGCTGCGATCTTCTTCTTGGTGCCGCTCCTTCCATCACTTGGTGGCGCTTCTCGTGTCGACCCGGAATCCGAACAACACCCCGGCGCGAGCGAAGTTGCGATCGCCATGTTCGTGCCCGAAATGAACGTGGAAGCACAGGCCGGTGCCGACGAAAAGGCGATGGTCAAACCTCTGCCGGTTGCTGACTTCACTGACCTGCTGTCGGAACCGTTCTTCCAAGATTCTGCTCCTGCCCCACTTCGAGACAGCCCGAAGGACGATTCAGCCAGGGCCGAACCGTCCCAGTTGCCGGAGTCAAATTCACCAGAAACAGAAACGGAGATCGCGGAGTTGCCAGAACGTGATTCGGCGGAATCCAAGAGCGCTGCGATTGATTCGACATCGCTACCGTCATCCATGCTGGACCCGATCGATGACGCAAACGAATTCGATTCAGACAACCTGGAAGGGTTGATGGACGACTGGTTGAACGATCAGGACTTGGCCATCCATTCACAATCCGACACCGTTGAATCGCCGGGATCGGAGAGTCCATCCGCGACGCAGGCCGCGGACGAGATGCCCCCAACGGTTTCCCCCTCGCACGTGGCAGCAACGCACGCGTCACCCTCCCCGCGACCAACCACCGCCTCACCTTCGGGTCCGACGCCTCAGGCGCCCAGCCTGCCAGCCGCGACGACGGGAGAACGGCGCGATGACTTCGCCAACCGAGCCGGTGCGGCGAAACAGCTGGCTCTTCAACAGACCGGTGGCGACGCCAGCACGGAAGCCGCCGTCGCCAAAGCTCTGCAGTATTTGGCCCGGCAGCAGCGACCCGATGGAGGATTTGACAGCCGATTGGCCGGCGCCGGGACGGAACGACGCCCACTGGGGGAATCGAGAGCTGATCGTTTCGGAGCGGTCGCCGGTTCTCGAAGCGATGCGGCTTCGACCGGTCTTTCGCTTCTTGCAATGATTGGTGCTGGCAGCACTCACCGGCAAGGCGACTACAGCGAAAACGTATACCGGGGTCTTGTCTATCTGATCGGATCGCAAAAACGAGACGGCTCCCTCGCGGGCGATGCAACGCTTTACGCTTCCAACTATTGCCATGGCATGGCGGGTTTGGCAATCGGTGAAGCCGCCGTCCTGTCAAGAGATCCGAGCGCGATCGAGGCGACTCGACGGGCCATGCTATTCACGAAGTCGATGCAACATTCGAGAACGGGAGGCTTTCGATACACACGAGGTGATCCGGGCGACCTGAGCCAGTTGGGCTGGCAAGCGATGATCATCGACGCGGCGGGACAAGCCGGACTGCCCGTCGGCAGCGAAACCCGAAACGGAATCAAACGCTTCTTGCGAAGTGTTCGGGCCGGACGAAGCGGGGGTCTGGCCAGCTACCGTCCTGGAGAACGCCCCACGCGAACCATGACAGCCGAAGCCTTGGCAACGCGACTGCTCCTTGGTGAAGACGTTCCAGCATCGGAGGTCTACGAGGCCGAGCAGTTTTTGCTCGAACAGCCGCCCGGCGTGGGACAAGACAATTATTACTACTGGTACTACGCTACCATAGCATTGCATCAACTTCAGGATGCGGCGTGGCAACGCTGGAACGAAGCCATGAAATCGCGACTTCTGGCGACACAAAATCCAGACGGCAGCTGGCCCACGTCATCGGTGTGGGGCGGCTATGGCGGCTCGGTGTACACGACAGCGATGGCGACCCTGTGCCTCGAATCGTATTATCGTCATCAGTCTCCGGCCCAATCCGCGGTGATCGCCACTCGCCCAAACTGACGGAACCGGTTTCCCGAATCCCACGCCGGGAAAAGACTCATCCGGTTCGCTGCATGAAATTCCGAATGCATCTGCAGACAGATTCGCTTTTTGATCAACGCGCCAATCCGCTGCCCGGCTAGACTCCGGCGGCTTCGCATCTTGAACGATGCCGGTTGAAGCCGTCGTCGCCTCACAGCCCATTCCGAACGAACGTTGCCTCCCCCCACCCCAGCGCAGATCCGACAGGCCGCCAGCGAATTGGGTTTTTCGCTGTGCGGTATCACTCGGGCCGTTTCGTCCCCCGGCCACTCCAGATTGGTCGACTGGATCGCGGCCGGCTACGCTGCGGACATGAATTATTTTCAGGACCGGGTCGAAGCATATCGACATCCGAACTCCGTCTTGCCTGGTGTGCAGTCGATCATTGCGTTGGCATTTCCCTACCCCGCCGAAGTTGCTCCTGAATTATCCAATCATCATGGCCGAGTGGCCCGTTACGCGTGGCAGGGCTCGGACTACCACGATGTGATCCATCCCAAACTCAAAACCCTGTGCCGTTGGATCGACACTGAATCGTCCGATGGACAGTCATCCGCTGGGCGTTCTCGCGGCGTGGTGGATACGGCGCCACTACTTGAACGAGAAGTCGCGCAGTTGGCGGGCTTGGGATGGCGAGGAAAAAATACGCTTGTGATCCGCCCAGGCATGGGCAGCTACTTTTTTCTCGCATTCGTTTTGACCGGCGCGACTCTGGACGTTGATACTCCATTCGAAACCTACCACTGTGGAACTTGCACGGCATGTCTTGATGCCTGCCCAACGAAAGCCTTCCCCGAACCGGGAGTGATGGACGCGTCCAAATGCATCAGCTACCTGACCATCGAACACCGCGGACCGATTCCCATCGAGTTTCGTCATTCGATGGGAGACTGGCTTTTCGGCTGCGACGTCTGCCAAGAAGTGTGCCCTTGGAATCGCAAACCGTCTCGCGACGAGACGTCTCGAAGCACATCGCTTGGGCCAACGCGGACTCGGTCAACGCCGCGACAGTCGACGCCCC
>JBCCUO010000212.1:0-6573 GCA_039196805.1 Planctomycetota bacterium
AGAGACCGCGGCCAACCCCAACATCCTCTCGGCGTTGGACCCCCAGGGAACCACTCCCGGTGGAACCAAGTTTGTGCATGGCAAGGGATGTCGCAAATGCCTGGGAACCGGATTCTCAGGACGCCTGCCAATCTTTGAAATCATGCCGATCAATCCCGAGATACGGATGGCCATCGAAGCTGGCGTGCCGCATTCGCAGCTGCACAAGCTGGCATTGGAGGCCGGTATGAAACAGCTTTCCGAAGCAGGGCTGGAGCAAGCGATCGCTGGTCGCACCTCTTTGGAAGAGGTGTACTTCAAGACCGCAGGCGACCGCCGAAGCGGCGAATCGGAGCGAACCCAAGGCGGTCGCCGTGAATCCGACCTCGTCGCAACATCGCCCTAGTCAACCCACGGAATCTTCGCAATGCATCACAACTCGCTCGCAGAATCAACCGGAGGCATCGGAGGTTTTCTGCGGAAGCTACAGTCGATCGAGATTGGCCCCAAGCGTGCCGGTGACCCCACCCGGATTTCGCCCGTCGCGCTCGCTCAGCTGTTGCGATTGCTGCTGATGCTGCTGGAAAACGGCCTCTCGCTGCCCCGCGCACTGGGATCTCTCGCCAAGGATCGCTCCACGCTGCGATACCGGCACGTTTTGGTGCGGATGAAGCAGGTGATTGAGGCCGGCGGTTCCATCAGTGAGGCGATGGCCGGGTTTCCACGAACCTTCGGGCTGATGCAGGTCCGACAGATTCGCATCGGCGAGCGCACGGGGTCGCTGGAAACCGCGATGACGCGTGTTTGCGAGCAGATCGAACGACGGGTTGCACTTCGCAAACGGATCATCAAGAAAGTCAGCTACCCCATTCTGATCACGGTCGCCGGACTGGGCCTGACGGTCTTCATGTGCGTCGTGGTCGTCCCGGAATTCGAGACGGTCTACAGCAGTAGCGGAGTCGATCTTCCGTTGGTCACGCGAGTCGTCACCGGTGCCAGTCGCAACCTGTTTCGCTACGGCATCTTCGCTTTGCTGGCGATCCCCGTCTTGATCGTGCTGTGGATTCTGGGGCGATCTCGCCCATCGGTCTCCAGGCAAATGGACAAGGTGTTGCTGGGGCTTCCGGTCGTGGGGCCGTGGCTACGAGATGCCGCCGTACTGCAATTCGCCGAAGCGGTTTCGTCGATGGTCGAATGCGGCTACACGCCAGTCGACGCTGTCGAAACCGCGGTCCCCTGCGTCCGAAATTTGGCCGTTCGTTCAGCCGTGGAGAGCGTGAACTCCGGCGTGCGTCGCGGCGAGCGTTTGAGCGTGGAGTTGGAACGGTACCCACAGTACTTTCCGGCGACGCTCTGCCAGTTGGTAGCCGTGGGCGAGCAATCCGGTGAATTCGGTCGAGCCATGCGTGGGACCTGCAACCACCTTCGCGAACGATTGGAATCGCGCATCGATGCATCAGTCGCTCTCTTGGAACCCATGCTCACGATCGGCCTTGCTGTCTTGATTGGCGGCATCGTGCTTTCGATCTACACGCCCATGTTTCATATGTTTGAGGTATTGGAATGATCTCGTCGACTCAGTCACCGGCCACGCCGAATAAGACGCGAGCGAGCCGCGGGCTATCGCTGATCGAAGTGATCTTTGCCATCACACTCTCGGCAGCGATCGCGGTTGCCGGTTTCACGCTCCTGCGTCAGCCGGGCACCGAAGCGAAAGCGACCACCTGCCAGGCTCATCGGGAAACGTTGATGGTTCATGCCGAGAACTACCAGCGGGACACGCTCCGGCAACCAGGTCGTCGCATGACCGAGCTGCAGACCACTGAATACGCCGGTGCGACATTGCCGGTTTGTCCAACCAGCGGCCAAGCCTTTCAGTTCGTCGGCGGTCGCGTCACCTGCCCGACACATCCTTGATCTGGCCCGTATTCGCCAGGTAACAGCCTGCCAGAAAGAGCGGCAGTGTGAAGCCAACCATGATCCATGCGTAAAGTATTGAATACATAAAGAACGACGCGGAAGAATTTTCAGCGTGCGCACAGACCAGCGAGGTCACCGTTAGACAGACGATCGCCAGCACGATCCTGACAGAACAGCTCACGAACGTCTTGCTCAGGCAACCAGCTAGGATCAGCGTCGCCGCGGCAGCCATCGCTAGCCCGAGTGCCAATGCGACGATCCAGTATCGGAAAGAATGCTCTGAATCCTGTCGTACGATGGCAAACAGAATTGCGGTTAGCGTGACCAACGCTGCGAGGTCATACAACTGGAACTGTCGCCACGCGACTGTACGTCTTTCGCAGCGATACCAACGGCAACGCGGAATTCCTACCAACTGGCAAAACCATACCTGAAAGCAGACGAGTGTCCCGTACTGAACTGACGCGTCCCAAAACTCGGACCAAGTGAAGTTTCCAAAAAACTGCAGATGCGCGACCGAAACCACAAGTACCAGACACACATTGGCAATTGTGTAGCGCCATGGCGACGTAACGCACGTCAGCAACCAGGCGAACGTGGCTGTCAGACCATAGTTCGCGCCGGCAAACACCAATTGCTCCCAATGAACACCCAGCACCGTCTTCAGCCACTGGCCATTCGTTACGTCAGCGGCGGAGACCGTGAATCCGGACAGGGGCTCCAACGGCACACCGACGCGTTTAGCGATCACCAGAACTAGCAATAACAACGTCTCGGCAAGCAAGATCATCAGCAGCGTGCTTGGCGTCAATCGAGGCTGAATGAGTCGGTTCTTCAACATCGGCGCAGTCTAACACGGGGGCGTCCGGCCCATCGCCAATCGCGTTTTTCAATCGGGGCGGCTTCTGGTAGGGTTGAACCAGGACGTTCCGCTAACCCTTGCCCATCAGCTCCGTGACTCTCCCGACTGAAATCGTTATCGGTGTCTTGGGCCACCCCATCGCCGGCAATCCGGCCCAATTCACACTCCAGCGGGCGTTCGAGTCGCTCGACCTTGACTGGCGAGTTCTCTCGTTTGAGATTCTACCGGATCGACTCGCCGACGCCTTGGCGGGCGCTGAAGCGTTTGGTTTCCGTGGACTCTGGATCGACCCGACGTTGTCTGAGACCGCCGCCCAATGGCTCAAGCAACACGACTGCCAGATCCCGGCGGATGCTGGACGCGTGGACTGCGTTTCGATCGCAGCGTCCAGCGACCAACGCCATCCGTCGAAAGGCTACGACTTGCGGTCTCGGTGGCTGGCCAAGCAAGTGACGCAGCACTTTCAAGATCGAGGCCGACGGATGTCCCAAGTTGTTTGGGTTGGCCGAGAGCAACCAGCCTCGGTCCCCGCATGGGCAACGCCGGCTACCGATCCACCCGATTCCAAATCACCGGTAACGTCGAATAGTGAGCCCAGTGACGACGAAGGCACCTCGCCCGACCAGGCGTCGATTGAGCCCGCCAAGGCGTCACCGGATGAATCGGCTTCGCCGACGATCACCTGGTCGTCCACGTGGGAAGCGGTCGACCTAGCCTCGCTTCGACAGGCCGATCTGATCTGCATTGACGGCGAAGGTTCCGGGGACCAACCATCACCCGACGACGTGCCGACCAATGCTGCCACGGCGTTGGTGGTTGATCTGAGCGAATCGGGCTGCGAGTCCGCCGAGTGGCTTTCGCGCTGCGGCTATCAAGTCGTCAGTTTCGAAGCACGACGCGTGGGGCTGCTGGCCGAAGCGATCGCGTTGTGGACAGAGAAAGAGGTCGACCTGAACGTGTTGCGGGAGGCAATCGACGAGTATCTGGCGATCTAGGCCGGATCATTCTGCTTGAGTTTCCGGTACAACGTCTTGCGATCCAGCCCCAGAATTCTGGCTGCCTGAGTGCGGTTGTTGTCGGTCGCCTTTAAGACATGCTGGATGTAGCGGGTCTCAACCTCTTCCAGCGAAACGAGTTCGCTGGGATCGTCGCCACCGATGAAGACGGCACCCCCGCGATGATTGCGAACGTTCAGCGGCAAGTCCTCCACGACGATGTTGTCGTGTTGCGCCAGCGCGACGGCTCGCTGAACCACGTTGCGAAGCTCGCGGACGTTCCCCGGCCAAGAATACGCCAGTAGTTTCTCGGCCGCCGGTTCGGATATCTTGGTCACTTGCTTGCCTGACCGTTTGGCGAATCGATCCAAGAAGTATTGGGCAAGCAGCAGGATATCGACGCCGCGCGACCGCAGCGGTGGAACATTTAGCTGGATCACGTTGATTCGATAGAACAGGTCTTGGCGAAATCGGCCCTCCTCGACCGCCGTGTCCAAATCGCGATGCGTGGCCGCCAAGACACGGACATCAAAGGAGACTTCCTGATCGCTGCCCACCGGCCGAAGACGCTCCTCTTCCAGAGCTCGCAACAACTTGACCTGCATCGACAAGGGCATGTCGCCGACTTCGTCCAACAACAGCGTCCCGCCCGTAGCCTCCAAGAAGAGTCCGCGACGCTGGCTGCGGGCATCGGTAAAGGCCCCTCGAACGTGACCGAATAACTCACTTTCCAATAGTGTTTCAGAGAGGGCCGCGCAGTTGACGGCGACAAATGGGTGTGCCGCCCGTTCGCTGTGTTCGTGTAGCGCACGGGCAAGCACCTCCTTACCTGTGCCGCTTTCGCCGCAAATCAATACCGATGCATCCGACGGTGCAACGCGCAGAACCTGATCATACAACTGTTTCATCGGCTGGCTTTCGCCTAGCAAATCACCAAGTCGATCCGGCGCAACCGACTGCTCACTGAGCCGCTTGATCTTCCGAGACAAGTCGCGTCGCTCGGCCGCTCGACCGATCGTCATCGCTAGCAATTCCATCTCGACGGGTTTGGTGATGAAGTCGTAAGCGCCACTCCGCATCGCCTGAATCGCTGTTTCCAGCGTGCCGAAAGCGGTCATCACCACGACAGGGACGTCCGGGCGTAGTTCGTTGATCTGCCGGCACAGCTGCAATCCGGTCGTGCCCGGCATTTTGACGTCGGTCAACACGACATCAATTTCCTGCTGCTTTAGGATCCCCAACGCTGCGTCTGCCGACTGACACCACTGTGTCTGGTACCCACGAAGCTGAAGCGATGTTTCGATCAACTCGCACATCGCCCGCTCGTCGTCAACGATCAGCACCTTGGCTTGATTCATGGCCTGCATCCCTTCGTCGGTTCTCCCCCCTCAAGCGATTGGATCACACGGTAGGTACACCGTGAAGGTACTGCCATCGCCCGGATCGCTTGCGACGTCAATCCACCCATCGTGTTCTTGGATGATCCCGTGCGAGATAGAAAGCCCCAGTCCGGTTCCCTGGCCCACGTCTTTGGTCGTGAAGAACGGCTCAAAAACATGCGGCAAGTCCTCCGGTGCAATTCCGTGCCCACTATCCTTCACGGCAATACGACAAACGCTCTGACCCTGGGCACCTTCCAATCCGTTCGTAGGTGACATCGTTGTATGATCCACACGGATCTCAACCGCAGAATTCGGCTCGGACGCTTGCACGGCATTCATGATCAAGTTGGTCAGCACTTGTTGGATTTGGGCGTAATCGACCTCCGCTCGACAGGGCACGGCTGGAAGTGAAACGACCAACTCAGCCGGATGCTTGGTCGCAAGCGGTTTGATCAGGTCCGTGGTGGTCATCACCAGCTCCGCCAAGTCCTGACGCGTCCGCTGAGGTTGGCTGTGCCGGGCAAAGTCCATCAGCCCGCGAATGGTTTTGGCAATGCGTTGGGCTTCAGCACGAATTGCCTCGGCACTCTCTCGCGTCGCCTCGGTCGACAACTGCCCGCTGGCAATCAATTCGGCGCGACCGCTGACCACGTTCAGCGGCGTGCCAATCTCATGAGCGATCCCAGCAGCCATCCGACCCGTTGTGTTGAGCCTTTCGGCGTGCCTCAGTTGCTCGACCGTCGCCAGTCTTGCCGTCGTCTCGTCCTGCAGGTCCTTTCGTTGCTGTGCCAGTTGATCCGACATCGCGTTGATCGCATGGCCCAGAGTCCCCAGCTCATCACTCGACGTGACCACCACGGGACCGCTGAAGTCACCTTTGCCAACTCGTTGGACCTTGGCGATCAACTGCTCAAGTGGTTTCCCTACCATGCCGATTCCGCCCACAAAGACGACGACTGCCGACAACGATGCCACGCCAATGAGCGCGATCAACGATGTCCAAAGAATGGACGGCAAGGCGATCGCGGGTTCTTTGAGCGGCGCCGAAATCTCAATCTGATCGGCGGTGCCAGCTTGGCTGTCTTCGGAGTCAAGGGGCACGTACGTGTAGAGCATTTCGGGGCCCGTTGGATCCGGCACGCGGACGGTCGTGATTTGCTGCTGGGCGACGTACCCTCGAACGCGACCGACTCTTCGCTGCGTACCTTCAGGACTTCGGTCGATGGCAATGGCGTCGAAAGGCACAAGACGCACACGGACGTGTTGAATTTGCTTGGACGTGCGCGCGATCAATTGACGTGCTCGTCGTTGATCGTTGTCGCCGATTGCCTGCTCCAACGACGGCTTGAGCGCCGCCGCGATATCGGCCGCGTGGCGCTGATGCTGAGCGATCGCGATCTGTCGTTGCTGCTGGATCGTCAGGTACGAAAACAAC
>JBCCUO010000213.1:0-6565 GCA_039196805.1 Planctomycetota bacterium
GAGGTTTACCACATCGGCCAGAAACTGCGTCATTCGTGGACGCTATCAAGTCAATCCCGGTGGGTGGCATTGGAGCTTTCCGCTTCTCCGGTGCAAACCGGTCAGGCAGCCAAGGATCCGATTCGATTTCACGTCCGCGCCAAACAGGACCGCTACCAATGACATCCGACAGAAAGACGGCGAACCGTGGCATCGTGTTGGTCGCGGTGTTGGTGTGCCTGGGCGTCGGCATCTCGATCTCGCTGACCACGCTCACACTTAGCCTGCGTGCTCGACATCAATTGCGACTGCAACAACAGCAAGAACAGACGCGCTGGCTGGTTGATGCCGGAATGGCACTGGCCAGCAAGCAGCATCAATCGATTGCAGGTTCGGCCAGGGAGTCCAGCGTGATTGCGTTGAGACTTCCTGGAGTCCACCGCTCGGAACTAACGATTGAGCCAACCGATGCAGCAAGCGCCACAAGAGAATCCAGCGTGCACGTGTCGGCACGCCTGCAAGCCAGTCCTCGGTTGGACGAATCGAGCGTCACCCAACTGTCGCGGTTGATTCGCAAGTGATTCGGAACGATCCGCCCCAACAACCCATCAACACACAACACCCGCCATCCAGTCAAGGAACAGCCATGCACCCGCGTCTACAGATCGATCGAGTCGTCCGAGTTCCCTCCCGCAGCGCATTCACTTTGGTGGAACTCTTGGTCGTGATCGCGATCATCGGTGTTTTGGTCGGCTTGCTGCTTCCCGCGGTGCAGTCGGCGCGTGAAGCGGCACGACGTTGCTCGTGCGCAAACAACGTCGCGCAGCTGGGACTCGCGCTGCACAACTATGAGTTCTCGCACGAACACTTGCCCAGCGGAGTGATCGACCCAAACAGCCCGGTGTTGACAGCACCGCAAGGGCAGCACGTTAGTTTTCTTGTATCGATCCTGCCCCACATCGGACAACAAGGTCTGGCGGACCACTTTGACGTGTCAGCAGGTACGTACGCCGCCGTGAATGAAAGGGCAAGGCAGACGGTTGTCGCCAGTTTCCAATGCCCGTCAAGTAACAACGCAGGTAATTTACCCGTACCGGTCACCAACTATGCGGGCTGCCATCACGATGTTGAAGCCCCGATCGCGGACGATAACCACGGACTGCTGTTCCTAAACAGCGAAGTGAAGTACGGCGACATCTACGACGGTGCCAGCAACACGATTTTGATTGGCGAAATGATCCCCTATGCCAACAGTCTCGGTTGGGCATCAGGGACTCGGTCATCACTTCGCAATGCCAGCGAATTGGTCAGCGGCAACACCTGGAGTCAACGCGTTGCCGCTTCACCCGACGGCCCGCCAAAGGAAATCGTCGGTGGATTCAGCAGTTATCACGTTGGCGGAGCGCACTTCGGCTTAGCGGACGGCTCCGTTCAGTTTCTGACCGAATCGATTGACCCAAAACTGTTGCGGAACCTCGGCCATCGTGAAGATGGCGAGATCATGGGCGGGCTGTAGAATTCGCTCGTCTCTGAGCGAACAGCCAGTCGAAAACGGCGTTGTTCTCGTAAGTCTGCGTCCAGGCATCATGCCCTGTTTCTAGGTAGACCACTAACTTGGCATCGCCGCCCGCGGCCACATGGGCTTCCAACATTCGCTCCGATTCATCGACCGGTATCACCGGATCGTCCGCCCCGTGGTAAAGCCGAACCGGCACCTTCGCCAGTCGCTTTGCATAGGGTGCCAAACCGCCGCCGCAAATGCCGACATACGCGGCGAATCGATCCGGATTCTGCACCAACAATCGCCAACCACCATAGCAACCACGACTAAGTCCGGTCAGATAGAGGCGAGACGTATCGACCGGAAAGCTTTCGATCAGATGGTCAACCAACTCGATCAGCTGCTGGTCATCCCAGTGCTGAGTCGTCGATGGATTCTGCGGGGACACGACGATGCATGGAAAGTCACGACCCTGTCGAATCAGCTTGGGTGGACCATGTTTCTTCACCTTCTCGGGGTCACTTCCACCCTCGCCTCCGCCATGCAGAAACAGCAACAACGGGATCGGCTCGGTCGCATCTGAGGAAAAGTCCGACGGCAGGTACAACCAATAGTCCAACCCCGGACGGGTCGCATCGGGTGATCGCCGCAACTGCTGAGCAGACGATGACTGCGCCTCGACCGGCGCCACTTGCCCCAGCAAAAACACCAGCAGGCAAGCAGCGAAGATTCCGCGAATGACCGATCGCCTCATGAGAATCCCAGCATCTGGTTCGCTTCGTCATGATCGATAAATCGTTGACGGGTGTGATCCCATTTCAACGTTTCTTTTCCGACGCGGGGAAATCGCCTGATGGCAACGTTGGCCAGATGGCAAAGTGTGGCAGAGTTGTGGCCAACCTCCACCGGGGCTCGAGGCGTTTGACGCGACTTCACGCAGGCGATGAAGTCGGCCATATGCGCCGTGTGCGGATCATGCCCGTTGGCGTCGACTTTGGTGGGCAAGCCTTCGAGCAGGTCACTGCTGGAAGCCGTGGTTCCGCGGTAGCCCGTTTGCATCCAGCCATCCGCGCCTTCAAATCGGGTTTGTACTTGTTCGGGGCCACTTTCGCAGACCAGTTCAACACCGTTGGCATACGTCGCTCGGAAAATCGTCTCGGTTGCGGTGTTGAAGAGACTCCCCTCTGGCAAGAACTCTGCCTTCAGGCACTCGATCGTTTCCGGCCCCTCGGTGTCCAAGTCCATGCCCCAGTTTGCCATGTCGTTGCAGTGCGCGCCAAAGTTGGTGATCTGACCACCTGAGTAGTCGTAGTTGAATCGAAAGCGGTACAGGCAGCGGTCTTGGTGGTACGGAACTTTGGGCGCAGGCCCCAACCAGCGAGCGTAATCAAACGTCTTGGGGACGGGCATGGCTTTCCAACCGGGCCCAGGCCCCACCTTGTTGTTGTATCCGACCTTGGTGACGATCCGCTTGATGGTTCCGATCTTGCCCGCTTTGACCGCTTCGCAAACGAACCGGCTGACCGGGTTGGATCGCTCGTGACTGCCTGTTTGGCAAAGCACACCCTGTTGGCGGACGGCACGCACCATCTCGGCCCCGTCGGCGACGCTGAATGAGAGCGGCTTTTCGCAGTAGATGTCTTTGCCAGCGGCGGCCGCGTCGACCGTCAGATGCTTGTGCGAATGATCGGGCACGACAATCAGCACCGCATCGATGTCCTTTCGCTCCAACACACGTTCGTGCTCCTTGACGGCGACACACTGTTCAAAACCAGTCTTGTGCTTCGCGTAGTGATCATTGACGAATTTCGCCGCAGGTTCCCGACCGTAGAAGTGGTCATCCTGCTTGTAGCCGTAACTGCCTTCGTTGACATCACAAACGGCAACGACCTGAGCAAGATCTTTGCCGATCATTCGCTTCAGCAGACCCATTCCCTGGTTTCCGGTTCCGATGAAGGCGACCCGAACCCGCTGGTCGGCTCCGCCCTGCGCGAACGCGGGTGCACAGCCAGCGACGATCCCGGCGGCGCCGGTCCTGCCAGCGATGGCCGCCAGTTGACGACGATTGACTTTGCGGGGGGATAGTGAAGTCATGGACGTACTCGGATCAGGTGGTAACCGTTGAAAGAATGAATTTGCAGTCCTCAGCCGCCCGTCCAGCAGGTTCAAGCGTGGAAGAAGTGGCTTCCGGCTTCGGGCCAGCATTGTAAACCAATCGAAAACGTTGGATGGTTCTCAGAACCTTGCGGCTACGGAGTGATCGGCCGATGGGACGAAAGTTGGGCTTTGAAGTTGCCCAAACTGTTCCAACGCATCGGCCGGTTGAGGTCAACTTCCGCCAAGGCGACCGTTCCCCACTTCGTCGCCGTTGCAATGGGCTGACCGTCGTGCCCGTAGATCGCAGACAGCATCCAGTCGCTGGAGACGTCTTCGTAGGTGCTGCTGACCAAGTACACGTGGTTTTCGCAGGCCCTTGCCGAGGCCAGCATTGGGTTGCAACCCCACACCGGCCACGCAATCACTTCGGCACCTCGGTTGGTCAGCTCGCGGGCCACTTCGGGAAAGAAGCCATCGTAGCAAATCATCATCCCCAGCTTACCGAAACGCGTCTCAAAAACGGGATAGTCACTTCCAGGCGTGATGCCTCCTTCGATCTCGCCCCTGGGTAAGGCGACCTTTCGATACTTGCCGATCAGGTTCCCACTGGGCCCCAGTAGCACAGCGATGTTGTAGACAAGATGCTCGCTCCTTTCCAACAGCCCGGCCACGATGTACAGATTATGCTTGCGAGCCAACTGCCCGAAATACTCGGTGGACGGTCCTGGGATCGCCTCCGCCGCGTCCGCGTAGCTTCTTCCGCTCCGGTAGTACGTCAACGTTTCTGGCAGCACGACAAGGTCAGCTTGTTGCTTCGCAGCCTGTTCGATCAGCGGCTCGAACTGTTGGCACTTCTCCGCCGACGTCTGACCATCCTGCGGTCGAAAGTGAACGGTTGCCAGTCGAACCAACCGTGGCGCCGGAGCTTCGACTGAGGTCAGAGCCGGAATCGTCCAGGCCGCGGACGAACCTGAGTCCCCCCAACGAAAGTGCAACTCCACGACGGCTCGAGTCGCATCCGCCGGCGCCTCGAAGGTGTCGTCGAAGGCAACGACCCCGTTCACGATCGATCTGATCGCCGGGAATTCCGGCTCTGCACGCGGAGGATGTCCTTTTCGATATCCGTACTTCGCGGGCTCGGGCCAATTCACCGGTTGGCGTGATTCATCCAACCAGCGGACACGGGCAACCACCGATCGCCTGGGACTCGCCAGGTCATCCGTCTGGCAACGAGTGACGAAGCGATAGTGTTTTCCACCTTGAATGGGGAACTCCTTCTCCCAGTGGCCGCTCAGACCAGGACGAGCCACTGGGCCGATGACGAGCTGTGGCATCAATTCCGACTGGTCGGACGACACAAAGTGATGGCGAGGCATGATCTCGTCGCGAGCAGCTTTGAACCGCCATCCGTGCTTTGACGACTCGGTCGCGGTGTCGCCCGCATCCGTGGGCACTGACGCCCACGGTGCGATCGACCAAGCGATTCCGATAAGAAAAACGGTGGTGTAGCGACTCATGTCCGCGGCCTATTGGTCAGTGTGATCCGATTCGTTGTCTAGAGTCTATGATTCGGGCTCAGCCGTTTCACTCGTTTTCTTTTCGATCGTCCGTCGATGTTAGACCAGAAGCCACACCGCCCTGCCCTGATTCCCTGCCTGGTCCTGACCGGTTGCTTGTTTGCCGCTTCTGCACCCGGGCAGCGTGCGGCTTGGAACTCCTCCCAGCTGAAGGGTACGCCCGACCCGCCGCCTCCGCTGGTGACGGAGCGGATCTACGCGGATGTCTCCTTCGATCAGCCAATCGCGGTTCGAGACCTTCCCCAGCGGAATCGTCGCGTGCTGCTGCTGCGTCGAGGCGATCTGGTCACGATCGCTTCCGCCCCAGACGCGCGCCAGGTCGATCTTGCGTTCAGCATCAGCGAAGCACTGGCCAAGCCGGCCGGCGAAAAGGTTGCCGCCGCCCGCGACATGGCGCTCGATCCGAATTTTGCAGTCAACGGGTTCGTCTACGTGATGTGGCACATTCAGCCGATGCATCAAGCGGGAGGAAGCCGGATCACGCGACTGACGTTTGACCAGGCTGATCCGCCAAGGATCATTCCAAACTCGCGACTTGATATCGTCCGCTACCACTCCGGTGACCACGTCGGTGCCAGTCTTCGATTTGGACCTAGCGGATACTTGTGGGTCACGACAGGCGACGGGGCCAGGCCGTATCCGCCTGACACATTCAAGACCGCGCAAGACTTGACCGACCTTCGCGGCAGCGTGCTGCGGCTGGATGTCTCGAACGCGAATGCTCAGCGACCCTATCGTGTCCCGGACGATAATCCCTTTATTGGTAACCCCGAAGCCCGCCCAGAGATCTATGCGTTCGGGCTGAGGAACGGCTTTCGCTCTACCTTCAAACCGGGAACAAGCGAACTGTGGGTTGCCGACGTGGGCTGGGAACGCTGCGAGATGATCCATCGCATTCAACCGGGCGGCAACCACGGATGGAGTCTTTACGAAGGCCCCCACCCCGTTGACCTTGAACAGGCACCAGGACCTGGCGCGGTCATCGCACCAGCGATCGCCCTGCCCCGCAGTGAAGCCCAATCAATCACGGGCGGCCCCTTCTTACCTGACACAACTCGTCTCATCCGAGACGGTCAGACACTTGCGGGGCGATTGATCTTTGGTTGCTACATGAATGGCAACGTCTGGGCCGCTGACATCGAGCCAGGGGAGGCTCCTTCGATTCATCTGATCGCGAGTACGGGACTTCGGCTGATCGATTTTTGCGTGTCGTCATTGCCCGACACCCCTTCAGGCCAAACGGAACTTCTGGCATTGGACTTTGGCGGAGGCGGTCTGTATCGCTTGATTCCCAATGAATCCACCAGTGGAATAGATGACTTCCCTAGAAAGTTGAGCGAAACCGGACTGTACGAAGACCTATCCCGGTTGATGCCGGCCGAAGGAGTCATCGCGTACGAACCCGCGTCCA
>JBCCUO010000214.1:0-6540 GCA_039196805.1 Planctomycetota bacterium
CATGAAGATGGTGGACCAGTCCAAAGTTGACTGGAAGGGCAAGACGCATTTCTTTGCCATTGGCGCGACGGTGATGCGTCGGATTCTGGTCGATCACGCTCGCAAGAACCGCTCGTTGAAGCGGGGCGGGAATTGGGAACGTCGCGAGTTGTCCGACGATGTCACGTTCGAACTGCACCGAGACGATGATGTGGTCGCCCTAGATGAGTTGCTCAAGCGATTGACGGAACTCAACCCACGACAGTCCAAGGTGGTCGAACTGCGATTCTTCGGCGGCATGACGATGAAAGAGATCTCCACGGAACTGAATCTGGGACTCAGAACGGTTGAAAAGGAGTGGGCGATGGCTCGGGCCTGGATGCGCCGCGAACTGAAACAGCTGGAACTGGGTGCTGAGGGCGACGACGGCTGATGGACGCAAGCCGCTATGCGCGTGTGCGCGACCTGTTCCAAGCCGCCGAAGACTTGCCTGCTGATCAACAAGAAGCTTTTGTTCGGAAAGCTTCCGGCGATGACGAAGACTTGGTGACGGAGGTGATGTCGTTGCTAGCGGAGCACGATAGTGACTCCGCAATCTCCGAGGGAAATCGAGCGTCCCGGTTGCCAGAAGTGCTCAAGTCCGGCCCGTCGGAATCACCATCGAATCGCTCCACCAAGACCGTCGGCGGCACACTCGATGTCGATCGCCCCGTCGCCGTCTCCGACACCCAGGTCAGTGCCCAGCGGACTCACGCCGTACCACGGTATACCGACGATCGACCCCAATCACATCGTTCCGATCCGAGTTCTCAGTCGCCGGGAAACTGGCCCGGTCACTCTCCCCAACGCAAACGCTTGCACCTGGGCTGGCTGTTTCTACTGTTTGTCTTGCCGACCACGATGATCGGCTGGCTGACGTATCGCCAGGTCGACGATGTGCTTGAGGAATCGATCCGCGGGGAACTGACCGGACTGGCCGCAAGCCTTAGTTTGACCACGGACCAGTTTCTGCGCGACCGGGGACAACTGGTCGAGTCTTGGTCGCGCCAACCGGCGATTCGGCAAGCGATCAGTGACTTGGTGGCCATCTCCGACGAAGACGATGCCGTTTCAAGACTCCGCAGCGCCACGCAAACCGATCAGATCGCCTCTCAACTACGCGAACTCTCTGGCGTCGAAGACATCAAATTCGTTGTCTGGAATCGACTAGGCATCACCATCTCCAGTTGGCTCGATGATCGGGCTGATGTGGGCAATGAGATTGCCCTGGGTGGACGAACCGACTTGGCCCGAGTGATGGGTGGAGAGACGGTCTTGTTCGGCCCGGCACGTTTGGTCGACACCACTCAAGGCTTTGTCCCCGAGACGGAGGCGCCGGTCATGGCGATGATCGTGCCCGTCCGCAACGATGACGGCAACGTCATCGCGGCCATGCTGGTTCGTGGATTCGGAATGTACGCCTCGTTCAGCCAGGTATTCTCCAAAGCCGCGCAATCACAGTCCATTGACATTTACGCGATCAGTCGTCGTGGAGTCATGTTGACCGAAAGTCCCCTGGGCTCGCGACTGGCCGCCGAAAAGCGTCTTGAGTTGCCGGGCGATGAGTTGGCGGCGCGGCTACGCGTCACCGATCCAGGCACGACGATCTCGGTCGATGGACAAGACGACATCGATCGCGATGTCTTGCCACTGACACGAGCGGCCGCGCGAGTCGCGGCAGGTCAAAGCGCAACGTTGCTGGAGTCGTACCGGAACTACGCCGGCCTACCCGTTGTTGGAGCTTGGCGCTGGCTACCGCAGTGGCAGATGGGCATTGTCGTTGAACACCAAGCGTCCCAAATCTACCGAGCGGGCCGGATCGTTCGATTCGGCTTCGCAGGACTCGCGGGACTCCTCACGTTTGGCGCGTTGGTCTCCGCCAGTGTGTTCACTCGGCAATCCAATCGTGTCCAACTAGCAACTCACCCGCTGAGTCGATACGAAGTGATCGACCAGCTTGGCAGCGGAGGAATGGGCATCGTCTATCACGTCCGACACCGCAAACTGGGCCGTGACGCGGCGCTGAAAGTTTTGCGGAGCGACCGCAGTCATCACGAGGACAAAAAGCGGTTCGAGCGGGAAGCCCGCCTTTCCGCCTCGCTGAATAGTCCGCACAGCGTCGCGGTCTATGACTACGGTGTTAGTCCGGACGGCGAGTCGTACTGCGTGATGCAGTTCCTGCGGGGACTGACCCTTGCTGAAGTCGTCGCCCGGGGTGGGCACCAGCCATTCGGTCGTGTGCTTTGCATTCTCCGACAGATCTGCGACTCAATCCATGAGGCTCACGGCAAGGGATTGGTTCACCGAGACCTGAAGCCGCAGAACGTGATGCTTTCTCACGACGTCACGCTGGGTGACCACACGATCGTCTTTGACTTCGGTCTAGCAAAGCCGCTGGAAGCTGACTCGGACATCTTTCAAACGGCGGAAACCGTCTGGGCCGGGACCCCCATGTACATGGCTCCCGAACGCTATCGAGCACCGACGGTCAACGATCCCCGCAGTGATCTCTACAGCATTGGTGGCATCGCCTACTTCTTGCTCTCCGGTCACCCTCCGTTTGCCGAATGCGACCCGGAATCGATGTTCGCCCTCATCCTGAGCGACCCTCCGATCTCGATCGCCACGCACCGCGACGAGCCGGTCCCCGACGAACTCAATCGTCTGGTGTTCCGCCTGATGGCCAAAAACATTGCAGAACGCTACGGATCGGCGCAAGAACTGGCCGCCGACCTGGACGGGCTGATTGCCCTGTACCCGTGGACTCCCGAAGCCGCCCGTCGCTGGTGGACCATTCACGGCGGGCACTAGCTGCCATGTCAGTCGTCATCCAGTAGCGGCGTGACGATGCGGCTCCAGATTTTGTAACCGTCGGCGTTCATGTGATTGCGGTCAGGAGCGTAAAGCGTCGGGATCGGATCCCCGTGTTCGTCAAGGAACTCGTCGCATGACCCGCGTAAAAAGGTGATGCGTGAATCCCCGTCGGCGTTCTTTTCCAGCAGCTCGTTGGCTTGCAGCACGGTACTCACAATCGCTCGCTTTTTCACCGAGGGGCGAATCGCAAGGTGTATCAATTCACAGCTTGGATGTTCAGCGAACAGTCGATTGCTGAACTCGCGAAAATCGGCCAACACTTCCTGGGGAGTGTGCCCAACCCAGAGGTCGTTGCCGCCACAGAAGAAGATCACGCGCGAGGGCTTGTATCGCAGCACCAGTCGCTGAACGAAGTGGTTTAAATCACTGATGTGACCACCACGAAGCCCCCGAAGCGTCATGGGATGATTCGGAAAGACCGTTTCGCGATCTAGTCTGGCGATGCTGCTGCTGCCAACAAAGACAGTCCCGCCCTCGGGGATCCCGTTGCGTCGATCTTCCTTTTCAAACGCACCCATCGCACCGGCGAATCGAAACGGGTCATAGTCGACAATGGAGCCCACTCGGTTTCTTGCCATGAACTCGTGTAGGTCGTCGTACCAACGTCCCACTTCCACCCCTGACTTCATGGCAAAGCGATCGGCAATGCCAAGTCGTCTGTAAGCTTCTCCGATCTTCACTCCATTGATCGGATCATGATCATGGCTGCCAATGGTCGATCGAAAAATGAAGCGACATGGCGGCGCGTTCTCAGCGACAAGCGGCGCGAAAGTTTCACCTTGATCGGGAATCGCCTGTACGCAATAGACTCCGCGCACGGTGTCGGCATGGTCCATCGCATACGGAAATGCGCCGATCGATCCCAATGATCGACCACCAACAAAAACGTTATTCATGTCCAAATTGAATCGCTTGGCGTTCGTGCTCAGAAAAGCGATGACGCGCGCCCACGTTTCTGCCTCGCCGATTTCCTGCCGACCATCGCCTTCAACATCATTGGCTTCCACGCTGATGAATGCCATGCGGGCGAACCGAAGCCGTTTGATCGCCTCTTGAGGAACTGCGTCAAGCGTCTGTCCTTTGGCGTGTCCGAATACAAACACCGGGCTAGGGACTGGACTTTCGGGCAAGTACAGATCCATCACATCATTGCCTGATCCATAGGCCACGCGGGCATGCGTCGGCGTGGCGGCCGCTACCCAAGATCCGGGGCTGAGCGTCACCGCGGTAATCAAGAGGATGCCCCGCACTAGGAAACTGTGTGTCATGTCAGCAAACATCTGCCACATACGTATTTGGGAAAAAATCGAAATTGCGAGTTTAGTCGCTAATGAGTTTGCGTCAGAGAGCGATGCCTTTCATTGTTCATCGCCGAATCGCGTCCACTGGTCCAGAGTGTCAAACCAGTCAAGTCACGATCTTGGCCGCCACGAATCAGACTAGCCAAGTAGCCGGTAACAACGCAGGTCAGTATCCCGCTCGTCGTGTAGATATAGCCATGGACACTGGTGAATCGCCAGAGACAGTACATCGTCGCTGCACCAACGACTGTTCCCACTAGGGCACCAACTGCATTGGCACGCCGCGTTGCCACGCCAAGAACAAACAGGCCGCCCAGGACTCCCATGAAGAGTCCAATGATCTTGATGAAGGTGTCAAAGAGCGACTTGATTTCGGGGTCGACAAAAACCAGACCCAGCAGCGTGCCAACGACTCCCATCAAGAATGTGACCGCACGCGCAGCGTGGAGGTACCCACGCTCGGTCTGAAACAGCTGAACAGGCCGCAGGAAGTCGGTGACGACCGTGGTCGCTGTCGAATTCATGCTGGTGGAAACGGTCGATTGTGCGGCAGAGAAGATTCCCGCAACAATCAATCCCGCAATGCCCACAGGCATCTCGTGCGCAATGAAGTACGGAAATATCTGATCGGTTGTGATGGTCGCGTCCAGTCGATCTGGATGCGAACGATAAAACACGAACAATGCGGTTCCAATTCCAAAGAACAGAAGAGTTGCGGGAATCGTCATCAACGCGTTCGTCCAAATCGAGCGAGCAGCCTTCGCTTGACTGGGGGTAGTCATGTATCGCTGAACGACCGCTTGATCCGCTGTGTAGGACGAAACGTTCTGGCCAATCGCGCCCAGCAACACAACCCACAGGGCAAGCCGTGCGTTGGTGGCATCCCAATGTAGATTGACGACGCGAAACTTATTCGAATCCATGGCCACTTGGAACGACTCACCGAGACCTCCAGCAGAACCCATGATCAGAAGTACCAGCGCCAGCAAAGCGCCGCCCAACAACACGACCGTCTGGATCGTGTCCGTCCAGATCACCGCTTCGATACCGCCCAACGTGCAATAGATGATGCTAAGAACACCCATCAGCAGCACGGACTGAGCCGGAGTCAACGGCGTGGCCACCGCCAGCGCCAACCCGGTCAGTGACATGACAACAGCCATCCGAAAGACGTGGAACACCATGAAGCTAGCGCTGCCGAACAACCGAACGCTACGGCTGAATCGCTTCTCCAGGTACTCGTAAGCACTTGTTACATCGATCCGACGGTAGAACGGCAAAGCCACGTACACCGCCACCACGGCAACGATCACGATCATTCCGTTGCCGATCGAGTACACCCAGTCCTGCGCGAACGCCTTGGATGGAATACCTGTGAAGGTGAGTGAACTGAGCATCGTCGCAAATATGCTGCACCCAGCAGCCCACCACGGGACGTGGCCGCCCCCGCGAAAGTAGTCATCGGTGCTACGGTTTCGCCGCGCAAAGTAGAATCCGATCCCGACCATGGCCAACAAGTAGCTAAAGAGCACGACATAGTTCAACGTGCCGAACGCGGGTTTCGTGACCTTCGGTACCACACTCCAAACCGCCACCGATCTGACACGTGGACGGACTTCGCCACTGGCAACGATGATTCGATTATCCCAAAGCACTGGGTGGGTGGTGACATGGTTGGCCGGGATGGAACCGGCAGAGCACCAGGTGTCCGTAATCGTGTGATAGCACAGTGCTTCAAGTGGAAAACCGGGGTGATCGTCCTTCAGTTGCTCCGCGTCAAAGAAACGCTCGCCGTCGTCTCCACCCAGGACGAAAAGGTGACTCTGTCCAAAGCCAATGCCTGTGCCTGCCATGACCGGACGCGGGCTGTCCGACCGTTGCCGCCAATGGCCGCTTGCGGGCGAGAATTCCCATACGTCGCGAAGAAACTCAACTCCGTCGTCATGTTCGCGACGACCGCAGACCACGTACACGCACTGGTCGTAGCCATTGTGCTGCGTCGCGGTGATGTTGAATGCTCGTGCCTGCCCTGGCCAAGGTTCCAGCTGGGTCCACACGAAACCGGCTTCACCTCGCTGCGATAGGTCCAATGACCAGAAGTTTGCCATTGCGGCCGATTGCTGATTCTGGCCTCCGGCCAGGTAAATGATGTTGCCCAGCATGACGGCTTGCCCGCCGGCACAAGGCTCGGGCAGCTTGGGATAGTCGACTCGCGTGAGCGATTTTGATTCCGCGTCCCAACGTAACGCGAACACGTCAGCGAACGTTTCAGCCGAATCGTTGCCACCGATGCAGATTAGCCCTTCAGGTGTCGACACGGACGCGCCATAGGCCACCGGTCGATCCA
>JBCCUO010000215.1:0-6535 GCA_039196805.1 Planctomycetota bacterium
CTGCCCGCGGCTATGCAGGGAGCGGATGATACAAAGATCATCAATATGTTTAGCCGTCTCGGGCAACAGTTCGCTGGCCCAATGCCCGGTCTCACCATGACGTGCAAACTTCCAGGGCGAGGCGAGCAGTTTGGTTTTGGCGGATACGTTCTTGGCAACCGCAAACGGCAGGTCCTTTCCGTCGCTTTTCTGCAGTTTGGGTTTGTAGTCAAACGTGTCGACGTGACTCGGCCCGCCGTGCATGAACAGAAAGATCACCCGCTTCGCCCGCGGCTGTATACGCGGGGCCGACAGATCATTCGCTCCACCGAACACGCTGCGCCACGGGGCAAAGGCGGACACGGCCAAGGAGCCAACGGCAAACCGACTGACCGCACCAAACTCTCGTCGTGAAATCATCTTGCTAATCCAGTAATCGAAACTCGGTGCCCGCCATGATCGCGGCGACGTAGTCTTTCCACAGCCCGGGATCATCGCGGCGATCTCCAAAATACTGTGCCGCCAGTGCCTTGTCGGCATCACAAGGATCGCGCTGAAGCAACTGTGAGTAGGCCCAGTGCAATCGCCCGTCCAGCGTGTCTGCTCTGTCCAATAGGCGATCCGTCGTCAAGCTCACCCATCGGTCAATCTCAGGGCTGTTGATCAACACCAACGCTTGTCCTGGAACATTGGTCGTCGGACGGCGCCCCACCAGCAAATCTGGATCAGCAACGTCCAGCGCCCTCATCAACGAATGCACGTTTCCCCGAATCGTGGCAAGGTAGATCGATCGGTACGGCAACTCGATGCTCTCCGTCGTCGCCGAGCTTCCTCCATTGTTCTTGGATACCAAAACGCCATAACCATCCATCGGTTCATAGCGCGGCCGTCGATCCAGCTGTCCTGACGCCACCAACATGGCATCACGAACCGATTCCGCTGGGATCCGTTTGCGATTCGCCCGCCACAACCATCGATTGGCCGGGTCGATCGTGGCGGACGCTTGCCGATACTCCGAAGACGCCTGATAGGTGTGTGACAAAACAATGCGGCGAACCAGCGGCTTGAGTTGCCAACCGTCCCGAATGAACGAGATCGCCAAGTGATCCAGAAGCTCGGGATGCGTCGGACGCTGGCCCTGGCTTCCAAAGTTGTCGACCGTTGGAACGATGCCTTCCCCAATCAAGTGCATCCAAACACGATTGACGAACACGCGCGCGACCAGCGGATGATCTGGATCGGTCAACCAGTTGGCTAACTCCCTTCGTCCGCTCTCTGCCACAGGACCAATCCTGGCGTCATCGCCACCGCAAACCTGCACAAAGCCGCGCGGCACGGTCTCACCTAGATTGTTGATCTCGCCTCGGATGTGAACCTTGGTGTCACCTACGTCCGATGACGGACGCTCCGCGACCGTCATCGCTTCGGGCAACGGCTTGGGGGCGTTCGCCTTCAACGACTTCAGTTCACTTTCCAGCGACTTCAGCTTGGATTCGCTGTTTGCCATTTCAAGATCGGCTTGCGAACTAGATGTTTCAAGTTTCAAGTCTTCGCTGGGAACGAATTGAATCGCGTCAACGATCACGTAGCCGTCCGTTCCCTCGTTGCTAAGCGAAACCGTGACCTCTTGTTCGGCCTGAAACTCGAACTTACCGACAGTGGTCCAGCTTCGATCCGTCGGCTTCTGGCGCTGATTCAAAATCCGCGTTTCGTCGAGACCTGCCGATCGAATGGTGATCGGCACATTGGAGGCCCGGTTGGGGGAAGCGGAGTGACTGTAGCGCAGCGTATAAGTCCCGCTAGCGGGTAGCTTGGTTCGGAATGTGATGGAGGCCCTGCCCTTGGCATCGTTGTCGTCATGGATGTAGCCGACTCCGATGTATTGCTTGACGTAGGTGGACGCGACCCAATGCCCTGTTCGTTCGGCCTTGCTGTCATCCAAGACGATCCCCACCTCCTTGCCACTGGACTTCCGCTGCCATCGTTTGATCGCGGCTTGAGTCTTCTTGATCGATCCCTCCAGATCGGCAATCGCGGTAGCGTGCCGTTGGACTTCGCGTTTACGGGCTTCCGTCGTGGGCAGCTTCGTGCGATTCCAGGTGCTCACGTACTGCTGCGATTCGCCCTTCAACGTCTGCGTGCTTCGAAAGATACCGGCCAGCGCGTAGTAGTCCTCAGTTGGGATCGGATCAAACTTGTGGTCGTGACAACGTGCGCACCCCATGGTTAAGCCAAGGAACGCACGGCCGACGGTGTCGATCTGTTCATCCACCACATCCATCGTCAACTTCGGCTTATCACGCTCGCTCAACATCTTGGTGCCTAGCATTAAGAACGTCCCCGCCACGATGTTGTCGTGCCGTTCCATGTCGCTGGCGCTGGGTAACAAGTCACCCGCAACTTGCTGACGGATCATCTGATCAAACGGGCGATCTGCGGCAAAGCTTCGCACCAAGTAATCACGATAGCGCCACGCTTCATGAAACGTGGCATTGAAGTCACTCCCATTGCTATCCGCATAGCGCGCCACATCCATCCAATGTCTTGCCCAGTGCTCGGCAAATGCCGGAGACGCGAGTAACTTGTCGACGATCCTACGCCAATTCGCTCCCGAAGGATCACTGAGCCAAGCCGACCGCATGGCCGCAGTGGGAGGCAGCCCCGTTAGGTCGAAAGCCAGCCTGCGAAGACGGGTGGACGGTGATGCAACTGGATTCTGAACCAAACCGTTTTGATTCAGTTCCGCTCCGATGTAGTCGTCAATGGTCCCCAGCGACTTCGGAGAGTCATCACCAACGCGATCGGCCGCATCAGATGTCGACCCAATATCCGGTGCATCACTTTGCAACGGCTGGAACGCCCAGTACTGACGTCCTTGATCCAGATCAATCTCAGTCGGCTCACTCCGCTTCGGCATCACCTGGTCGCGGGGATCAACTGCCCCGGCCGCAATCCAGTCCTCAAAGTCTTTGATCACCGAGTCGGGCAACTTGCCGTCGGGTGGCATCTCAGTCGACTCGTATCGGATGGCCGAGACCAACATGCTGGCGTCGACATCCCCCGGCTGAATGGCGGGACCACTGTCGCCGCCCGTCAACATTCCACCCGAAGAATCCAACATCAGCTCGCCGCCAACTTCGCCTGCATCGGCCGAGTGGCATTCGTAGCAACGGCCAACCAAGACCGGGCGAATCCGTGATTCAAAGAACTCGATCGAGTCGGCGGGAGGTGCCGCACCAACTCTCTTCGAAACCAACAGCGCGAAAACGCCGATAAACAGGCTGACCGTAACGATGCCAAAAGATCGAGGTGGCAATGGGCGTCTCATGAAGAGGGCTCGAGAGCAGCGGGGGGCGGGAACGACGGCCGGCTACGGGAGGAATCCAGACCATCGCCTACGGTGTAGGTTAGCAGGATTCCCCCGGTAATCCAAATCGACGATTCGTCGAACCGCGTCACCAAGGGACACTTTCGACTCTGCACTGCGATCGTCGTCGTATACTCCCAGCAGTTGGGATGCGCTACGCGCCCAGGTCGCCTGATTCGGGCGCGGCTCTCTGGTCAGAACGGGATGAAACGTCATGCGTGTAGCGGTTGTAGGAGCTGGCCCAGCGGGCATGACCGCCGCTCTGCAACTGGCGCGGGGTGGAGCGAATGTCAGCGTCTTTGAGGCCAGCGAATTCGTCGGAGGTATGGCGCGGTCGCTTGATATTTGGGGACAACGCGTGGACTTGGGTCCGCACCGTTTTTTAAGCACCGACGCCCGCGTCAACCGGTTTTGGCTGGACGTCGTCGGTGACCAGTACGAAATGGTCGACCGAAGAACTCGGATCCTGTTCAACGGTCAATCCTTCCAGTACCCGCTGAAACCGTTGGAAGTGGCTCGAAAACTGGGACCTGCCACAACGCTAAGCTGCTTGTTCAGCTACGCCCGGCAGCATCTCCAGCCACGGGTTGACGAGGAGCCGTCGTTCGAATCATGGGTGGTCGAGCGATTCGGACGCCGATTGTTCGAGTCCTTCTTTCAATCGTATAGCGAGAAGTTGTGGGGCATTCCCTGCAGCGAACTGAGCGCCGACTTTGCGGCACAACGAATCAAACAATATTCGCTGCCTGAAGCAGTCCGCAGCATGCTCTCGTCCCGCAAGGCTGCAAACCACCGAACACTCGTCGACCGGTTCGCATACCCGATTGCGGGAACCGGTTCGGTCTACGATGCGATGGCGGATCAGCTCCGTCATCTGGGTGGCGAACTCCGGCTCAAGACGCCGGTCCAACGAGTCGTCACTCAGGACAAACGTGTCGTGGGAGTCGAACTATCCGATGAGACCGTGCTGTCATATGACCATGTCATCTCGTCGCTGCCTCTGACATTGCTGGTTCAGGGAATGACTGATACACCTGAGCCGGTACTCCAGGCGTCTCGCAGCCTTCATTTTCGCAACACCATTGTCACGTACTTGCGAATCGCTACATCTTCCTTGTTTGACGACCAGTGGGTCTACCTGCATTCGCCCGACGTGCCGACCGGTCGTGTCACCAACTTCCGCAACTGGGTACCCCAACTCTTCGGCACCAGCTCCGAGACCATCTTGGCGGCTGAGCGTTGGTGCGATCAGGATGACGCGACCTGGAATCTAAGCGATTCAACGATCGTCGATCAGACGGTCGAAGACCTCCGGCGCGTCGCGTTGTTGCGGGACGAATACGTTGTCGACTCCAAGGTCGTTCGCGTTTCCCGTTGCTACCCGGTCTATCGCCGAAGTTATCGCCAACACCTTGACCGAGTGATCTCCCACCTGCGGTCGTACCGGGGACTCGTACCGATCGGCCGGTATGGGGCCTTCAAGTACAACAACCAAGACCACAGCATTCTGATGGGTTTGCTGGCGTCCGAGAACGTGTTGAACGATGCCAACCACGATCTGTGGAGTATCAACTGCGACTTCGATGCCTACCAAGAGCGGGCAATCATCACCGATCACGGGCGTTTGGTCTGCCCCACGCACCTGAACGTCGTTCCCCGACATGCTGCCATCGTTCCCTCGGTGGGTTAGTAACGATCAACCACCATCATCCATTCCTAACTTAGCAACCGTCGATCACTCCGACAGCTGAGCGATTGCCCGGGCGATGCGCTGCGAGACCGCGTCGTCCCCGGACTGCTGGGCTAAAGCCTTGGCCTGTCGTAGCGTGGCCAGCACCTTGTCTTGTTGACCCGTCTCGGAATAGGCCATCACCAAGTTCATGCAGTTGGCCAAGTCCGGTTCCTCACGGAAGGCATTCACCAATGGCTCAATCGCACGTTCAGGTTTGCCTTGGCTCATGTGCAACATCCCCAGGTTCGCCCACGCAGCGGCGAAATCCGGCTCCGACTCCAGGGCCGATTGATAGTGTCGCTCTGCTCGAACCACGTCCCCAAGCGAAGCCAACAAACGTGCCAAGTTGTAGTGGCTCGAAACGTCTTGATCATCCAAGTCAACCGCGCGTTCATAGTGTTCCAGTGCCTTTTCCGGACGCGAGCGCAATTCGTAGGCCAGCCCCAAGTTGAAATGGGCCGAGTGCTTGCTTGGGTCCAACTCAATCGCCCGCAGGAAACAGGGCATTGCCTCATCCATCCGCTTGGCCTCGGCGAACATCGTTCCACGGTTCATCCATGCCAGCGCACTATGCGGATTGATGCGCAGTGTTTCATCCGAAACGGTGAAGTCGCTTTGGAACACTGGCATCCGATGACTGACGGCCCGACCGCCCAGGATCGAAAGTGCCACGACGGGAACCGCCAACAGCATGATCGCCCACCTGGATCGGCCAGGCTCCGGCAGCCATTGAGTTGCGGATAGCACGCACCGGTACCCACCCACCACGAAGACCGCCGAGACGGCAACCAACGGAATATACATCCGCCTGTCAGCCGCCATCTCCATCGGAAGAGGAATCAACAACGTGGGCGCTAGGACGCCCAAGATGAACCCAAACGCGAATCCGTAGGGACTACGACGATAGATTCCGTGCATCGTCACAGCCACGATCAGCAGCACAGGAACCACCCAAACCCAGGCCTGACTCCATCTCTCGATCGTTGGGATCTCGTAGAAAGTACTCAGAGGCACGACGCCGATGACTTGGCCGGCGTACTGAAACAGGATCTTCGCCTCGGTGTACCAGGCCTGGACCAACGTCATCCCCATCCCAAATCCGCCACCTGGCGTTCCCTGCCCCGTCGCATACACCCATCCAATCACGGGCCAGCACGCCATCAAGCCCAAGTACAGGACGCCGGACCGACGAATAATCTTGACGATCCCACCACCGATAAACGTCCATTCGTAGAGCATCACCGTCGTGGGGATCGTGACCATCATCTCCTTGGACAAGATCCCAACAACACTGCAGATCATCGCCATGCCGGCCCAAAACACTCGCTCTCCTCGGTGCTGAGCCTTCCAGAAGCGAAAGCAGATTAGGAATGCCAAAAAGTAACAGAAAGCGACCATCAACTCGGTGCGTTGCGTTACGTAGGCAACGGTCTCGGTGTGGAGTGGATGCGCCAGCC
>JBCCUO010000216.1:0-6526 GCA_039196805.1 Planctomycetota bacterium
ACGGATCATGCTCAAGTTCATGTTCGAGCAGTTCAAGCTTCTTTCGAATCAAGTAGCCCTGCATCCGTTGATAGGGGCGGATCTGTCCAGTCCGAATGAAGGTCCCTACCTCAAGACGACGGCTCCAGTCTTCCCAGACGGGAAGCCAGTAGAGCGCGTGCTCGATGTGACCACTGTTTGCACCCGATAGACACTCGGCACGTGCCAGACTGATCTCATCAAGGCATTCATCGGGGGAAGGGTAGTAGGCAAAGCAGGCGACAATGCTCAGGGCGATCAGCCCAAGCAGCATCGTCGCACCGACGACGCCGGGAGGAACAATCAGGTCGATGCCTCTCTTGTTATCTGCGTCCACCTTCCCGACGGACGAGGCAAAGGATTTCGCGCTGGCTCCACGCACCAACCATGCCTCATCAATCCGCATCAACCGCATGGCAATGCCAATCAACGCCATCACACCAAGTACGGCCAAGGGAATCAGGACGCTGATGTCCAGATCCTTCGTCACCATTTCCACCAAAGCCGATACGGTCGTCTGATGGTGGACTGAGATCGGATTCGCGTAGATATCAAACGCGTGAGTGTGACCGGCCGGCTCAACGCCCGGTGGAACCAACGGGCGGTTGATGCCATAAGAGATGGCAAGCACGACAACCAGCAAGGACGCCAGCCATACAAACGTGGCTTTGAAGCCATAGTTCTTACCGAACCAAGCCAACGTCGCAAAGTTCATTCCCGTCCCTAGGATCAGCAGCACGAACGCCGCTCCCGGCGAGTTTGCGTGTTGAAACATCATGCCCAACTGACTCATCGCCAGCATGGGCGTGGCATAAACGGGGACGGCAACCGACGTCATGGTCAGCGGCGCCATCCAGTCGTCTCGTTCCACACTGTGCTGCATCGCCCCATAGGGCAGCGTCCCTGCCAATAACGCCAGCCCCAGCAACGCCACGGTCGTCAGGCCGAGGCTGACGCCTGTTAGTTCGCGAGAAAAGTCCACGAACGTTGCGACAAGTCGACGTAGACCAATGAGTCGGTCGGCCGCGCCGTCGCCAGCACTGATCGATGGATCCGATGACGAAGGCGAGGCGGAGTCCATCGGAGCATCGGAATCGCTCTCTTTGACGTTGGTCCCGGATGAATCGGGTGCATCGTTGCTGGGCGACTTGCGCCCAGCGATCTGATCCCACAGCAGCCCAAGCACGGTCACGATGGCCAACGATCCCAGCATGAACAGAATGATCACGAGGGGGCGGCTCAGTGTGAGCCCGTAGAGCAACGACAGTGGGTTGAAGAGTGGGGCGGACAGCGCAAAGGCCGACATCGCACCCGGTTTCACCCCCGCACGATGCATCTGCCGGAGAATCGGAAGCACGCCAATGGAACAGACCGGCAGCAGCATGCCGACCAACCAAGACTGCGGCAGGGACCGTAGCGACTCGCCTCCGAATAGCCGTCGCGTTCCTGCGTCGCCTAGGTAGTAGCGAAGAATCGCAGCAATGAACAAACCGACCATCAACGTCGGGGCCGCAGCGGCAAAGCCCTGGCAAATCCGTACCAGCCCGCCTTCCAGGATCATCGAGATCGATTGGTTCATTCGACTGGTACCGCTAAGCCGGGTAGTTGGTCTGGGATCTTGGGAATCGATTCATCAATCAGCCGACACAGCGATTCAACTGCGTCCAAGTCCTCCTCGTTCCAGCCATCGGCCGGACCGCTGAGCATGGCCGCAACCGACTCGCCCTTTTCGTAAAGCGGCACCCAGTCGTCCTCCGAAAGGTTGGTGTCTGCGGCGACCTCGCCGACCCAACCCACCAGATCGCGGATCTCTTTGCTCACCGAATCGTCGGACGATGTCGCGACTCGCCCCGCCCGCTCTCGCAGCTTCACGGCAAGGTCGGCCAGGTCAGTTGGCCAGTGCTCGGCGACGACATGATCTTCTTCGAATAACGAAGACTTGGGCGCGTCGTTTGAACAACCGAGCGCGAGAACTGATCCGGCAACGATCAAAAGGACTAGAACGTGATTCGGCACGCCGTTCCTTGGGCATTGGTTTCTACACATCTTCATTACCCTCCCTGGGGAGGGTCGAAGGCGAGGGACGAGATTTCGGGGAGGCGATCACTCCACTGGCGAGTGTTGCCCATGTTGCCGATTCTCCCTCCCCGCTTGTGAAGAGAGGCATGCTGCGTTTCGACAGGTCGGTGATCGTTTGGGCTTCAGCATCGCGGGGTGACACTTGGCGGATCGTTTCGCGGTCCATCATTTGTACTCCGGTGCGGGAACTTGCTCCATGACTCGATCAATCACCGCGTCAAGGTCATCTGTGTTGCATAGCAGGCGCACGGACAGGACCGGCCGCGCGACCCGAGCCACATCGCTCGGCGTGATGAAACTGCGGCCCTGAAGCACCGCCCAGGCTTGCGCGATTCGTTGCCAGTGCAGCATACCGCGAGGACTGACACCCAATTGGATCGAGGCCTCGTGACGCGTCGCTTCGACCAGGTCGACCAGGTACTCCCGCACCCGTGGATCCACTGTGACAACTCGAACTTCGTCTTGCATTCGACGAAGTTCAGCGAGCGAAAGGGAACTGCTCGCTTGCCCTGATTCGTCCGAGCTTCGAGACGCGTTCTCAAGTATCCCAAGCTGGGCCTCTCGGTCGGGGTAGCCGATTTGAAGTTTGATCGTGAATCGATCCAACTGGGCTTCCGGCAGCGGGTAGGCACCGTGCGAGTCGATGGGATTCTGTGTCGCGATCACAAAGAACGTGTCGGATAGTGTGTGCGGCACCGCGTCGATGGTGACTTGCCTTTCGGCCATCGCTTCTAACAGAGCGCTCTGAGTTCGCGGCGTGGTGCGATTCAATTCGTCTGCCAGCAGCACGTCTGCGAACACGGGCCCGGGGTGAAACTCGAACTCGCGTGTCTTCTGATTGAACAGGTTGAATCCGGTGACGTCGGTTGGTAGCAGATCGGGGGTGCACTGTACGCGGGCGAGTCTTCCCCCAAGGCATTCGGCCAACGCCTTGGCCAGTGTCGTTTTTCCCGTTCCGGGCAAGTCGTCCAGCAGCAAGTGACCTTGTGCAAGCAGGCACGCGATCACCATTTCGATTTGCTCGGACTTGCCCAGCAAGACCCGTCCAAGCTGTTCTCGCACGGCAGTCAATGCGACTTGCGTGCCGCCATCGATCAATGCACTCATGAGGTCTCTTTCTGGGCTGCTGACTTCAGACGCTTTGCTTTTAGACCGCGGACGACTGATGAGAGGTGACCGCGATTGATCTGGGCGTTTCCTCCAAAAACGACGCCGTCAGCGGTGTCACAAAACCGTCGCACGTGGTCTTGCAGATGAAGGTCTCGAGTCACTAGGGACTCTAACCAATCGCGTTGGGGTTGGCCTTTGGGCCGAGCGCTGCCAACCAACCGGGCACGAGTCTCAACGATCTTCATCGCGATCGCAAGCTGGCGTCTCGGTTTCACGCATCGCGAAAGGGCCCATCCACCCGACATGAGCCACTCGATCCAAATCACGCGAGTTAGATACGCCAACGCGGCAACGGTGATCGCCAACAATCCGTGCAACCAATAGGCGATGGCGAATCGTTTCGTTGACAACCATAGTGACGGCGTGTAGCGGGGCTCGCGGTAGCCTGGCGTCGGCTCGATTTCAAACCACCGACCATCGGCAAGCTTAATCTCCGTCCAAACGTGCACATCGTCGGGCAAGACGTCGGAGTGGCCAGCCGTGATGTCTACCGAATCGGGTCGGACGTAGAACCCGGTCACGATCCGAGATTGAAGTCCGATCTGGCGGGCCATGAGTGCCGCGCAGGTCGCAAACAGATAACTGCCACCACTTCGCCGGCCTAGGAATTCGGACACAGGATCATCTGACTGCGTTCCCAAGCTTGGATCGTAGGTGAAGTCGCTACGCAAATGGTCGACAATCGTTCGAAGCTGTTGATAAGGCGAGGCGTTTTCGTCGACATCCATTCGCGCCAGTTCATCCGCGACCGCTGCAAACCACGGGATCGTTGCCCCTGCCCCGTCGCCGTTTTCAAATGTTCTTTCGTTTGCCGTTAGTTCCGTCAGCTTGTCTTCCATGACGGAAAGCGATGCGACGTGAACGACGGTCAGCGGCGGAACCTTGTCACGACCCGGCATGAAAAGCGATCCATCCTTTTCAATACCGAAGAAGTCGGCCGTGTCGATGTCCTTGATGTGCAGCCCCGCTGACAGCATGGGAACCGGGAGACGTGCGGACTTCAAACGCAGGACTTTCAGCAGATCGACTGAGACCGCGTCGGCGTCTTCCATCATCATTCGATGAGAATTCGGAGCAAAGAACCAGACGCGATCCTCGATCGGATGGCGGCTCAGTTTTGGAACGAAGTGATCAGACGTGTTCGTCCAGTCGACGCCGTCAAACGTATCGTAACGCCGCATCGCCAATCGGATTCCCGTGGGGCCGGACCACTGAATGATCGCCTCAGCCAGTTTGTCTTTCAACTCACGATGATTCTTGGGAGGGACACGCTCTGTAGAAAACGAACCACTGCCCTGTTCGCTTTTGGCGACACGATGGTGCAAGGGAATGAACTTCTGATTGTTCATCGCTTGACGACGTTCATATTTGATCTTTCGTTTCTTCGGCTCGCCATACATGTCGCTGAACATGTCAAACAGGGTCGATTCCTGCGACTCCAGCAAGATGTCTGACTCGACCGCACCGAACGATTCCGCATGATCCTTGGCCGCGATCGCTGCGTCTCCCGATCCGATGCCGGATCGTGCGGCGGGGTCCGACCATTTTGAACCGCCGCTGGTTGGCATGATTCCGAAGGTGAACCGATTGGACGGTCCAAAACGGTCGCGAACGATCAACCCGCCGACGATGCACAGCACAATCGCCGCCAAAACACTCAGTGGGCGAATGCCGACATTGCGACGCACCCGGTCTGGCATGCAGACATCGAGTTTCTCCCAGTGATTGGCGACCAGGTGCCAAACGCAAACGGTCATCCAAATCACGGCCAGGATGACTGAGCGATGATTGTCCGAAATGGACGTCGCGAACAAGGTCAGAAAGCCAGAACCGACCAGCGACATCGCTTGCACGCGCGTCGTCGTCGCCAGCAATGCCATCGCTAGGGCTGCGGTTCCGAACGTCGACAGAGCCGACATCTCGATGGCAATCGGAGAACCAGACCAGCGTGCCAGGAAGGCAAAGACGATCGGAGAGATCAGTAGCAGGGTCGCCGCCAAACCGGATAGGTTCTTCCAGACCAAGGCGGATGCCAGTTGATCCGCCGTTTGATTCGCTTGCCGGTGACGGCGGTGCGCGATCCCTCGACAGAACTCAGCAACACACAACAGACCGACCCACGTGACTAGTTCTGCGATGAACCAAGCGGATGATTCGATCGAGTAGCGAAGTGGCAAGACCGAGACGATGGCCAAGACAGCCAACGTGATGACCTCAACGCGTCTACGCCGCGACGTCAGCATCTCTCACCTCCGTCCAGAACGCGTGAAGCGTTTCCGCCAGATCTGGACCGGACGCAAACGTTTTGCAAACCGTTTGGCCTCCGGCGCGCCGACCACCCTGGGGATCCGTGATCCGCGCGATGCACTGGCCCGCGGAATCTGTCGTGATCTGAATGGCTGCCGCAGCCGTTGAAGTCACTGACTTCGAGGTGTGCGACTCGCCGTCGTTGGGAACGGAGGCGAGCGCATCCAGGATTTGCCGTCTGCCTTGAGCGCCGGGTGATAGTCGCAACGCACGCGACCCGATCGTGACTCGCATCGGGATATTGGACTGATGCAGATTCAACAGGACACTCGCTGCGACGCGAATGCGATCAGCCAGCAACTGTCGCGCGGAGAACGCGTTGGGATCCGGTGCCAGTCCGTTCTTTGTTGGCTCGGCGATTCTCGTGTCGACGACTACATCCAGCTGGACGCATTCCGGGCCGCCTCGCTGTACGACGACCAGAGAATCGGTACGCGCGGAGGCCGCCCAGTGGATGTGCTTGGTCGAGTCGCCGCGGCGATAATCGCGGACGCCGACGAAGTCACCACTGCGGCCGCCGCGTTGACCGTCGCCAAGCTCAGAAGGTCTTCGTCCCCGGATGGGGCAAACTCCCGAGATTCGAAAGACTTTGGGCCAGACGGTCAGGGTCTTCGTTTCGCCCAGTCTTCTTCGTGCTGTCCAAATGCCAAACGGGAAGGAACAGGCAACCTTCGGAGTCTCAATCGGGTAGTGGCCACGAAGCTCGGGATGCACCGTGATCGAGTACTCCGAAGTGCAAACCGGTGGGACACACGCCAAGGCCACCGTTGGCAGGACCTCCTCTGCTTCGCGATCCAAGAACCCTTCGACTGCCAGTCCCCAGACGGGCAACGGAAAATGGTTGGTAACAGACAGTCGCATCCGACACGGCTGATCTTCGTGCACGCAGTCAACTTCAGGGCGCAGCTCGCAGCGGGTGACGAAGATAGCGATCAGTGGCCAAACGATCCCC
>JBCCUO010000217.1:0-6523 GCA_039196805.1 Planctomycetota bacterium
GAAACGATGCACCTGTTGGTGGAGCTTGCCGAGTCGGTCGGGCTGAAAGATCGCATCGAAGCGATGTTCACCGGAAAGAAAATCAATACGACTGAGGATCGGGCGGTCCTGCACACGGCACTCCGCGCACCCGAGGGAAGCGTGGTCGAGTTCGAGGGAAAGAACGTCGTTCCTGACGTCCAAGAAGTGCTGACCCGGATGGAGGCATTCACGAAACGCATCACAACGGGCGATTGGACGGGGCATACCGGGAAACCGATTCGCAACATCGTCAACATCGGCATCGGTGGCAGTGACCTGGGACCGGTCATGGCCTACGAGGCGCTTCGTCACTACAGCAACCGCAACTTGACGATGCGGTTCGTCTCCAACGTCGACGCGACGGACTTTGCCGAGTCGACAATCGATTTGGACCCAGCGGAAACCCTGTTCATCGTTGCCTCAAAAACATTCACAACACAGGAGACGATGACCAACGCGCGAAGCGCTCGAGCCTGGCTGCTGGAGGGCTTGGGTAGCGACGAGTCGGCCGTCGCCAAACACTTTGTCGCTGTGTCGACCAACGCCGGCGAAGTGCAGGGGTTTGGGATCGATACCGACAACATGTTCGGTTTCTGGGACTGGGTAGGCGGCCGCTACTCGATGGACTCGGCGATTGGACTGTCCACGATGCTGGCAATCGGGCCGGAGAACTTTCGCCAGATGCTGGCTGGTTTCCATGAGATGGACCAGCATTATCGTACGGCACCGTTGGATCAGAACTTGCCCGTCGTGATGGGGCTGTTGAATCTTTGGTACAGCAACTTTTTCGACGCGCAAACGATCGCGGTCCTGCCCTACGATCAGTACCTGAGTCGCTTTCCCGCGTACCTTCAGCAGTTGACGATGGAGAGCAATGGCAAATCGGTGACCTTGGCGGGTGACTTGGTCGACCACCCCACCGGTCCAATCTATTGGGGCGAACCAGGCACCAACGGGCAGCACTCGTTCTACCAATTGATTCACCAGGGGACGCACTTGATTCCGTGCGACTTCATCGCCTTCGCCAAGTCACTGAACCCATTAGGGGATCATCACGACAAATTGACGGCGAACGTTTTCGCGCAAGGCGAGGCGTTGGCGATGGGCAAGACAGCGCAGCAAGTACGTGATGAGGGCACGGCCGATGACTTGGTGCCACACCGCGTCTTCGCAGGTAACCGCCCGTCAAACACATTGCTGATTGAGCAACTGACACCCGCTGTGCTGGGCAAATTGGTTGCGTTGTACGAGCATAGTGTCTTCACACAGGGCGTGATCTGGCAGATCAATCCGTTTGATCAGTGGGGTGTCGAGCTCGGCAAGCAACTTGCTAAGGCAATCATTCCCGAGCTGCAAGCCGATGTGCCACTCGCACACGACAGCTCGACCAACCAGCTGATCCAGCGGTATCGCTCGCTTCGCTAGCGGATGCGATTGATGTAGGCCACCAACTGACGATCGATCTTGGCGATCGGCTCGCCAAAGACAGATTCGAACATCTCAATGCGTTCCCGCTTGGTTCGTTCGATCAGCGGCTTCCCTTCACTCAACTGTCTCAGGTACTCGACGTATTTTTCACGCCGCGTCTTGATCAGAAAGTAGGTAAGTGCCCAGCCCTCGGCATAGGCATCTTGGGCCGTTGCCGAACTCCGGTATCGCAGATCATCTGAAATGAGCGTCGCCAAGGAACCCTGGGGTCGGTTTGGCAGGTACAGCTTCCAACGGCGGAGGTTCACGGCGTTGGGCAATCCGATCCTCCGCCACTGCATCGGCTTGGTCACGTCGGTCGCCTCGAAGTAGGTTGCCAAGCCCTCGCTGACCCACATCGGGTTGTCGGCAAAACGAGTTTGCAGACCGCAGTTGTAGGCCAACTGGTGAGTCGCCTCATGCACCAAGGTGGCAACGTTACGTTCCAAGTTAGGTACGCGAAACGTGATCACCCAATTGGTTTCCAGGTGATAGTAGCCAATCAACGACTTTGCGGTTTCGCCGATCTGAGCTTCCGCAAACCGATTGAAGGCTTGACGATCCGACAACACCAACGCGACCAACGGGAATCGTGGATCCGGCAACTTCCATCGTTGGTTCTTCCAATAAGTGTAGAAGTTCTTGTACAGCCGCTCCATCAGTTCACCGACCTGACGAACGTACGCTTCGTTCGTGTTGTGAACGATCAGGTAGTGTGATGTGCGGTACACCTGAAAGGCGGCGGGCATCTCGTCCATCAACCGTTCAGCCATCTGCTCGGCATCCAGCGGACTCAGGGGAGTCTCGTCGGTCGCTCGATCCAGAATCTGAGACGGCTGGATCGTCGTGATGCGTCCGTCATCGGATTGCAGCATCACGCCGCCGTCCTGAGCCTCAACCAGCAGTTCGCCGAATGCGGTCTTGACCGAATTCTGAGAGTCTTCCCCTCGATAACGGACCCTTTCAACCGCCTGGACGCGTGAGGCCGGGACAAACGCCAGCGCAAACAGCAAGACGACCTCAAGATGAAAGCGAATGGAGGCGTCGGCTGGTGTCACGTCTAGAATCCTTGTCCCATCGGTCGTCTCCATCCTTCGGCGGGGGGCCATCTGCACACAGCGTTTGGCCCGCCATCGTCGCGTCCACGAAAGTCCTTCCAGGTCGCCCCTCTCCGGCCGTGAAAGGCCGACTTCCCCGAAGGGAGAGTGACGTCCATTTCATCGCTGACTTCCTTGACGTCCCAAATGGGCCGGTACAAGGATTTGTCAACAGTCTCCCAGGGAGTGATGTCTCACAGTCTACCAGGGCATTGCCTTCACTGGCATGAGCGTCATCGGTTGTCGAATGCGAACCGCCCGCTCGACCGTTGGCAGTACCCTTGGTGAATGCACTCTCACTCACCATACTCCGCCCAATCGACTTGGCGTGCCTAGACAAGCGGATGCGAAGACAGCCACGACATCAAGTTCGGGTCGCAGCGACGATCCGATTTGTGCGTTCACGTCTTGCCTGACCCCGTCCATGCCGCGTTGTGCCAAGCTAAGTCGTCGCGACCGAGTCCGAATGAACCCCAACACATTTGATAGGAAACACCGATGTCACAATCCGGAGTGATCACGTTCAAAGGCAACCCGATGACCCTGGCCGGATCGGCCGTCGAAGTCGGTCAAACCGCACCCGCGTTCACGCTGCACTACGCGGACGCGGGAATCCAAACGTTGACGCTGGACGATCTGAAGGGGAAGCCAACGGTCATGAGCGTCGTTCCGAGTCTGGATACGCCGACATGTGCCATTCAGACCAAACGCTTCAACGAAGAATTGGCGGCACTGGGTGATTCGATCAACGCCGTCACCGTCAGCCGCGACCTGCCGTTCGCCCAAGCCCGTTTCTGCGGCGCCGAAGACATCAAGATGCGAACCGCCAGCGATTACCAAACGCACCAATTTGGTGAGGACTTTGGCCTAACGATCGAAGAGCTGAAGTTATTGACTCGAGCCGTGTTCGTTTTGGACGCCGAAGGGAAGGTCGTCTACAAGCAAATCGTTCCCGAAGTCGCCGAGGAACCCAACTACGACGAAGTCCTGGCCGCAGTTAAGAGCCTCTAGCCGGAAGCCGGAAGTGAGTGTAGCCAACCCGCTGCGTGGGCTAGGCTCGATCAGGGTTCCTGCCTGGCTAATCGCCGCGCGGCTCGGGATCACGGGGTGATCCGTCGACAATGTAGCCCGCCTTCTCCCAAGGCGAGGCTTGAGCGTTTGAATTCGAAACCGCGAAGCGGTGGTTTTTGAGAGGCTGGGACGCAGTCCCAGTGTCGTAACCCTCAACACACCCGAACCGCGGAGCGGTGGCATGTGCGTGCTGCAGACCGTGGGTGGCGCGATGATAATCGGTCGCACCTCCAAAAGCCTTCGCGGCTTCCGCTACCATTTGGGCGGTCGATTCGCTTCGCGGTGCAAGCGCCGCTCGGGATCACGGAGTGATCTCTCGACAAACTAGCCCGCCTTCTCCGAAGTCGAGGCCTTAAATCGGCGAATACTCGGTAGCGGAACTCGCGCGTGAGTTTCGATTTGGACGGTCTTCACTTCTTTTAGATCGACCTGCCGCTGTATGAGACCAGCGCGCGAGTGTAATTCGCGCGTTCGTAAGCCGATGGGTCGATGCAGTTGGCTTGGCTGACGCTTCCCCTCATCTGCTGGACCGAGTCGTAGTCGTGATCCTCAAGCCAGGATTCCAGCTGTTCCAAGACGGTCATGACATGCGACGTGCCGTACTGGATCAGTGCGGATGCCATCATCGCGACGTCCGCTCCGGCCAATAACGTCTTGATCACGTCCTCGTGATCGTGGATGCCTGAGTTGGCAGCCAGCGATGCTGAGATACGTTCCCTCAACACAGCGATCCAGCGCAGGGGTAAAGGCGGCCGCTGCTGCGTGCTGAGCACCAAACGGGAAACGACGTCCAGCGTCTCAAGATCGATGTCAGGTTCGAGATAGCGGTTGAAGAGCACCAGTCCGTCAGACCCCGCATCGATCAACCGCTGTGCCATGTCGGCCGGTGAACTGAAGAACGGTCCGACCTTCACCGCCAACGGGATCGAAATCGCCTGACGTACCGATGCGACCAGGTCCAGATAGCGGCGTTCCACTTGATGGCCCGTCAAACCAACTTCGGTGGGAACCAGGTAGACGTTCAATTCCAATGCATCCGCACCGGCGTCCTCAATCATCGTCGCGTACCGCGTCCAGCCGCCAGGGGTGCAGCCATTCAGGCTGGCGATGATCGGCATATTGACGGCATCCTTCGCCTGTTTCAGGTTCAGTAGATACTTCTCGGGGCCCGAGTTGTACTGCGACATCTCCGGGAAGTAGTCGAGCGACTCGGGACTCGAGTCAACGCTGAACTCGTGCAGACGTGCGATCTCCGAATCGGCATGTTCGATCTGCTCTTCGAACAAAGAGGGAAGCACCGCCGCGGCGGCACCGGCTTCCTCCAGTTGCTGCAGGGTGGTTAGATCGCTGGTTAGCGGACAGGCGGCGACGACGATCGGGTTACTCAATTGGAGTCCCAAGTACCGCGCAGTCAGGTCGACACTCATGCTGTCATCTCCGACTCTGAATCGACCATCTCGCGTTCAACGCCCGCCATCTGTTGGTAGTAGTTCCAGCGATCATTGATCTCTCTCTGCGCCAGATCGAAGAGAAAATCCGCCCGCTCCGGGTCTCGACGAGCCAGCATGGCGAATCGGGCCTCCTTTGTCGCCATCTCGCGAAACGACATCGTCGGCTTGCGGCTATCCAAGTGAAGTGGATGACCGTGATCGTGTGCCAACCGAGGATCGTAGCGGTACAGAGGCCAGAAACCAGACTTCACAAGATCCTTCTGGTGGGTCATCGAAGTCGTCATGTCGATGCCGTGCGCGATGCAGTGACTGTACGCCAAGATCAGCGACGGACCCTGGTACGACTCCGCTTCACGAAACGCCTTAAGTGTTTGTAGCGGCTGGGCTCCCATGGCAATCTGAGCAACAAAGACGTTTCCGTATGCAACGGCAAGCATGCCCAAGTCTTTGCGTCCGATCGACTTCCCGCCCGCCGCAAACTTCGCAACGGCCGCCCGCGGTGTTGCTTTAGAGGCTTGCCCACCGGTGTTCGAGTAAACCCCCGTGTCCAGGACCAAAACGTTGACGTTGTGGTCCGAGGCCAAGACATGATCCAGTCCACCGAATCCAATGTCGAACGCCCATCCGTCTCCGCCTACGATCCAAACGCTGCGAGGCACCAGCACATCAGCCAGCGTCATCAGTTGCTGCGACTCAACGGAATCGACGTCTCGAAGCCGCTGCTTCAGGTCATCGACACGCACCCGCTGTTGCGCGATGCCTTGCTCAGTGACGTCAGTGCCTTCAAGCAAAGCTTTGACACGGGTGTCACCCAATTGCGGCGCAAGGCTGGTGAGTAGCTGGCGAACGATCTGCTCTTTTTGATTCAGGGCCAATCGCATCCCCAACCCAAACTCGGCATTGTCCTCGAACAACGAATTGCTCCACGCCGGACCTCGCCCCTGTTGGTCAACGGACCACGGGGTTGTCGGCAGGTTGCCACCGTAGATGGAGGAACAGCCCGTGGCGTTGGCGATCACGAGACGATCACCGTAGAGCTGGGTGAGCAGTTTGAGGTAGGGAGTCTCGCCGCAACCAGCGCAAGCGCCCGAGTACTCGAACAGCGGAAGCAGCAGTTGGGACCCCTTCACCGTATCCACTTTGGCTAGACGGCGGTCCACTTCCGGAAGCGAGCAGAAGACTTCGAATTGCTCTCGTTCACGCAGCAGACGGTCCGCCTTGGGCTCCATATTGATCGCTTTATGGCGAACCGCTTGCTTGCTCTTCGCCGGACACACGTCAACGCAAACGCCGCAGCCCGTGCAATCGTCTGGTGCCACTTGGATGGTCAGCAGGTGCTCATCCAGCTCTTTCCCCGTCCATGGCTTGGAGGGAAGCCGACCTGTCTGTCCGTTGAGCGAGGAGGCTGGATAGGCC
>JBCCUO010000218.1:0-6508 GCA_039196805.1 Planctomycetota bacterium
CATCGAATTCGGCTAGTGCTGCCTTTCCCTCGAGAGTCTCAACGTCCAAAAAAGTGTGTGGAACCGCATTCTTATAATAGAACTCACGAATCAGCAGCGTGTCTTTGCAGTCGGCGGCGCCAACGACTCGAATTCCCATGAACTCGGATTGCTCGAGCAGTTTGCGGCGCACTTGAAACGCCTGCAATAACTTGTCGCTGATCGACGGCATCTCGGCCAACAGCATGCGAATGCGACACGCGGTCACTTCGTACACCTGTGTTGGTCCCTGGGCAAATGCATCCACCATCGCCGGCCGGCCGGTCAGCATCGAAACGTCGCCCGTGAAAGCCCTGGCGCCATGCACGCCCACCTTGCGATCGACGCCCGCACTTGATTCGCTGATCGCGATTTCGCCCGACTTGACGACGAAGAACGAGTAGTCGCGATCGCCGATCTGAAACAGCGGCTCCCCGTCCGCAACGTGACGAAGCGTTCCCAATTCGGCGATGCACCGCATCTCGTCGTCGGACAAGTCGGGAAACGCATCGTGGCTGGTATCAAACTTCACGCTTTGGCCTTCTTGAACAAGGGATGGTGCATGAGTGACATGGTATCGCAGTTGCCGAGAATCTCCCAAACCCTCCACGAGTTCCGCCACGGGACTCTGGAAGAACTCAGCTGGCGTGCTGGGCGGTGGTCTTGCTGCGGCTTCGGGCCAAGCCGGTGTCGACCGCCTTTTCAGCGACGGCGGTCGCCACAACTTGGACAACACGTCGATCGAAGACGCTGGGGATCACGTAGTCAGAATGCAACTCGTCTTCTTCGATGACCGTGGCAATCGCCTCAGCGGCCGCGATCTTCATCTCGGTACTGATCGTGCTGGCACGAACGTCCAACACTCCGCGAAACAAACCTGGAAAACAGAGCACGTTGTTGATCTGATTGGGATAGTCACTGCGTCCAGTGGCCATGATCCGCGCCCGTGGCCCGGCTTGACTGGGAGTGATTTCCGGATCGGGATTGGCCAGCGCGAAGACAATCGCCTCTTCGGCCATCGCATCAACGTGTGTGCGTTTGAGCGCGCCGCCGACCGACACGCCGATGAATACGTCGGCGCCACGGATTGCGTCCGAGAGCAGGCCCGCCACCTGATTCGGGTTGGTGTTGTCGAACAACCACTGCTTGATCGGATTCATCTCGGCGCCGTCGTTGCCCAACACGCCTTCACGATCGCAAACGACGATGTTGCCCGCTCCCGCGTGCATCAACAGCTTCACGATCGCGGTGCCCGCGGCGCCCGCGCCGTTGACGACAATCTTGGCGGATTCCAGGTCCTTGCCGACCAATTTCAAGGCATTGGTCAATCCAGCCAGCACCACGATCGCAGTCCCATGCTGATCGTCATGAAAGACTGGGATCTCGAGCTTATCCGACAAGCGTTCTTCAATCTCGATACATCGGGGCGCCGAAATATCCTCCAAATTGACGCCACCAAAGGAGGGTGCCAGGTGGGTGACCGCGTCAATGATTGCTTCCGTGTCCTGGGTGTCCAAACAGATGGGAAACGCGTCAACGCCTCCAAACTCCTTGAACAGCATCGCTTTTCCTTCCATGACCGGCATCGCCGCCCGTGGACCAATGTTTCCCAGGCCCAACACGGCTGATCCATCACTGACGACCGCGACGGTGTTTTTGCGAATCGTCAAATTGAAGGAAGCATCAGGGTCCTCCGCGATCGCCTCACATACCCGAGCGACACCGGGCGTGTAGGCCATGGACAGATCATCGCGAGTGCGCACGGGGGACTTCGAGTTGACTTCGATTTTGCCACCCAAGTGCATCAGGAAGACGCGGTCACTGACGTGAACGACTTCCACACTATCGACCTTCCGCACCGCTTCGACGACTCTCTGGCCGTGTTCCACGTTGGTGGCGCTGACCGTGATGTCTCGCGAGATCAGTCCATCGCGAAAGTTGACGATGTCCACGGCGCCAATGAATCCATGCGCGTCGCCGATTGCCGTGGTGATCGCGCCCAACACTCCGGGGTTGTCGGGATATTTCAAACGGATCGTGATCGAATACGAAGGGCTATGATTCATGCGGGGCTTCTTCCGTCGCGAATGCGTACCTGTCCTGGGCCGCCTTGCCATGCGGCTCTTGAGAAAGCGGCCCAAAGGATACCGTTGAAGCAGGATTTGGGCTATCGATGGCGATCGGCAGCCACCACGTACGCTGTCCCGTCGTGGAAGCTGCGCAGACTTTCGAAGGGTCGCATGACCGAACGCTCGTCGGGCCAACGTCAAGGGCCGAAACCATCGCCGAGCTCCGCTACGCGTGGACGATACCCGCGTAGCGGAAGCCGCGTAGGCTTTCGAGGGGTTGCGTTGCCGAGTGATCGTCGGGCTACCGTCAAGGTTCGAAACTCTCCGCGAGTTCCGCTACGGGTGGCCGAGACTCTCGGCGAGTTCCGCTACGGAGGGCCGACCCTCTTCGCGAGTTCCGCTACGCGTGGACGATACCCTTCAGGAATTGCTACCGGTGATGAGCAGACTTGGCCGTCGGGTTGAACCGGTGCCAAAGCGTCGACTGCGGAGGCCGGGCGGCGGGCCCGGTTGCGGGCAGTCGAGTCGGCTTAGCGGTGACGCGAGCGTTCGCCTGGTTCCAAAAGGGCAATCGATTCGGAGCCGATGATCGCCAACGCGTGTCAAGTAGCAGATCCTCGTCAGCCGCGTTCGACCTGTCGCTTGGCTCCTCGACCGCGCCTGAGGGCAAGGGGAGATCGCTGGGGGACGACTGTGCGGGTGCCGGCAATTCCTTCGCCGCTGGCTGGCGTTTCCCTGGCGGGGCCAGTGGAATTCTTTCTCGAGGCATCTCGGGGGCGGGTGGTGTGATCTCCGGTGACGTTGCAGTCTCAGCCCCCGCCACGTCGGGCCTATCGCTCTTCGGCTCCGGAACGAACTGGCTCCAACTGCGTGGTGGTTCCTGCTCAGCAGGCGTCCGGGGTGTCCACTCCTGCAGGTTGGGTTCTAGTGATTGCACCTGAGACGGAGGAGTCGTCTGGATCCAGGCCGGTGTGGGCGGTTGACTCTCGGGAATGGGAATGATCCCAGTGGCGACCGTGGAATGGGCCTCGGTAGCGTACTGGTATGGCGATACCGGAGCGTCCAGGCCGATCGATGCGCTTCCATGGTATCCCATCGAATCGCAGCCACCCATCGCGTCGCAATTGCCGGCTTGATCACAGTGCAGTTGCTCGGGACGCCGGTGTCGTGTTCCACAGAGGCTGCCGCACCCCAACACGCTTGCGCGGGAGTCGAATCGGTCGTAGTAGGTTTCTCCGCAACGCATCGCATGGGCGGCTGCTGCCCGAGCCTTCAACTGCGACCGATCGGAGTAGCTCAGCGGAGGAAGGGCGCCGGACATGCACGATCCCGAGCTTTGGCAAGCGTGGTAGCCATCACCCCAGCCGTATCCCAACCAGCGCTCGAATCGCTCCAGTCGAACTGAAGGCGATGGTTGAGGGTTGCCCCATCCCAATGGCAACTCGCCCAACGCCTCGCTAGATGTCCAAAAGGGCACCAATGACAGAGCGAACAGACAAGACCGCAAACGGTACGCGTGCCGGCGATGGAGTGGCCACAGAATCATTGGGAGCGTTCGGTTGACGGGACGAATCCAAGCCGGACAGGTCGTTGCCCAGCCCTTTCCTGGTTGCAATCGTCAGTCGAACTGCCCGCGATCGATCTTCGCTGGGATCATCTGTCAGCGGACTTTCCAATCTGGTTCAGTTCTGACGACTGAATCGACTGCGCCGTCGCGGCGTCGGTCCAGGAATCGCCGTTTGTCAGCGACCGTTGCGTATCCGCAAGCTACGCTTTCAAACCACAAGATGTGGACTGTCCCTGATGTTCTCGGGACGGTCAGTTGGGATGACGGTGCGGGGCATCGTCGCAAGAACCGAACCATCGACATGATCCCTACGCCATGAAAAATCCAAAGCGAACCCGCATCCTGGTTGATCCAGAAGTTCAGTGGGCCATCGGTCGACGCGTTATCGGCCACTGGATGCTGTTTGCGTTGGCCTTGGTATCACTGAACGTCGCAATTAGCGTCCTGCTGGCGGCCGGTACCAGGCCGTGGTCGGAGTCGTTTGGTGAAGCGTTGCGAAGTCAGATTCCCATTGCGATCGTCATCGCGGCTTTGATCCCGGCGTTCGTCCGCGACACGATGAAACTGAGCAATCGGTTCGCCGGGCCGATGTATCGGTTACGGACCACGCTGGCCCAAGTCCGGGAGAATCAGACGCCCCAACCCGTCTCGTTTCGTGACGGCGACTTTTGGCAAGACGTAGCCGGCGACTTCAATGTCGTCCTTTCCGAGTTGGCCATGTTACGGAAGCAGGTCAAGGATCTTGAGGGGCGCGGATCGAATGCTGGCGAGCAAGAAGAAACGGTTGTTTCGTAGCTCAAATCTGCAAACGATTAATGGACGTGTGAGCCGAATTGGAACTGGCGCTGGCGCGAGTCGACTCGTTGCGTTCGGCTGTCGCCGGCTTGCTTATGTCGAGTCAACGGCTTTTGTCGTCGCACCGGCCTGCGATTGTTTGAGCAGCCGATCCAAGACGCCGTTGACGAAACGCGGACTGTTCTTATCGCCATAGCGCTTCGCCAGCAGAATCGCCTCGTTGACTGCGACACGCCCGGGCGTGTCGCCGTACAAGATTTCGTAGGCACCCAGTCGCAACACGTTGCGGTCGGTCACGGGCATCCGCGGCAATGTCCAATGGTTGGACAGACGCGTGAGGTGCTGGTCGATATCTGCCTGGTTTTCCAGCGTGCCTCGAAGCAATCTGTCGGCGAAGTCCGTCAGTCCCTTTCGTCCCTGAAGTCGAGAGCGGATGAAACGGTGCGCCGACTCGGGGTCGCGACTATCGTTCATGTCCGCTTCGTACAGCAATTGCAGCACAATTTCGCGGGCACGGCGTCGTGTCGACATTTAGGCAACGTGTGGAGATGGATTTCGGAACCAGGACCGATCCCGCGGATTGTAGGGTGGACCCTTGCCGAAGGGGATAGGCCGCATGAACCTTCGATTCAGCTGACCGCCAGCCGCTGGTCGACCTTGGCCGCAAGCCGCAGCAGTTCGATCACAGCCGCTGCGGACTCCTCGCCTTTGTTTCCCGCTTTTCCGCCACTGCGGTCGATCGCCTGTTGGAGGTTGTTGCAGGTCAGCAATCCGAAGCCGATCGGCTTGCCCGTTTGTTGACCCAACTCCATCAAACCAAGACTGACGGCGCGATTGATGTGCTCGTCATGAGTCGTATCGCCCCGGATGACGGCTCCCAGCGTGACAGCGCCGACCACGGATTGCTTTTCTAACACTTGCCGCGTCACGCCAACCAGTTCCCAGGCCCCGGGAACCCTAACCACCACAACCGATTCCTCTACGAATCCGGCTTCCAGCAGTGTTTGCTTGGCAGCATCCACCAGCGGATCACAGATCGACGCGTTGTAGCGGCTCGCTACGATCACGACTTGGCCGTTGGGCAATGCGCCGCTAAGACCCGTCAGTTCCCCCGGCCGGTCAGCGCCGATGCGATCTTCCTCGGATCTACTGGACATCCTTGACGCTCATCAGAAACTCGGCGTTGTTTTGTGTCTTTTCCAGCTGCTTGACCAGACTGTCCATCGAGTCGGCGGGAGACATTCCCGCCAACGCTCGACGCAAAGACGAGATCAATCGGTACTCCTCGGGGTCCATCAACATCTCCTCGCGGCGTGTGCCGCTTCGGCTGATGTCGATCGCGGGCCAGACTCGGCGTTCCACCAACGCGCGGTCCAGAACGATCTCGAGGTTACCGGTGCCTTTGAACTCTTCGAAGATGACATCGTCCAAACGGCTTCCGGTGTCCACCAATGCGGTCGCCAAAATCGTCAGCGAACCTCCCTCTTCGACTTTTCGCGCCGACCCGAACAGCGCCTTGGGACGTTGCAACGCACTCGCATCCAGACCACCGCTCAGCAGCTTGCCGCTCGACTCGCCGTCGCTGTTGTGGGCGCGAGCCAGCCGCGTGATCGAATCCAAAAAGATGACCACGTTCGTGCCCGATTCGACCATCCGCTTGGCCTTTTCGATCACCATCTGGGCGACCTGAATATGTCGCTGGGCGGGTTCGTCAAAGGTGCTGCTAATCACCTCGCAATGGGGACCGGTGACCTCGCGTTCCATGTCGGTGACCTCTTCGGGTCTTTCATCAATCAACAGAACGAACACGTAGGCATCGGGGTAATTGGCCAGCACCGCTCGAGCCATTTGCTGCATCAAGATGGTTTTGCCAGCCCGTGGCGGACTGACAATCAGACCGCGCTGCCCGAACCCGATCGGTGTCAACATGTCGACCACTCGAGTACTTAGCTCGTCGCTCTTGTACTCCATCATGATCCGCTTGTCGGGATGCAGCGGCGTCAACTCCTCGAATGGAACGACGCGTGGACGCCTCATGGGGTCTTGGCGATTGATGGCC
>JBCCUO010000219.1:0-6502 GCA_039196805.1 Planctomycetota bacterium
CCTCCCCGGCCGAGGGCACCGACGCGCAGCGTTGGTCTACGTCCGACCCTCCCGCAAGCAGGAGGGTGTCTCACTCAACGCAACTTCAAAACTCACGCTTCGGGTTGCGAGTGAGTTGACACAAGCCATGGAACCAGTGAACCACCTAAGCCTTCCGCATTGCATCATCGTAGGCCCACTCCATCACGCGGTTGGTCAGCAATCCGTCGCTACCGGGGACCTCAGGATCACGGCCCGTTTGAATCGCGTCCACAAAATCAGCGACCAATGGCCCACAAAAGTTCTTTGGGGGTGGATGAGTTTCGAGCTTTTGGCGACTGCCAGATTCAATGATCAGCGTGTCACCGTTGAGTGGTCGAGCGATCAGACGACCTTTCGTGCCAGTGATGACAAACTCGTCGGGGTCGTCGCAGCCAAAGTGACACTGCAGCGTACCGGTCATTCCTGATCGGAATTGAAGCAACAGCAAAGCTGTGTCCTCGACGGGATAGTCCGCTGCGACCGTTCGGCAAACGGATTTGACGCTCGTGATCTCACCGAACAGGTAACGGAATAGGTCGACCCGGTGACTGCCCACGTCCATTAAAGCGCCTCCACCGGACGCATTGGGTAACGCTCGCCAATACCCGTCCTCCTGACTGCTCATGGACATCGGTGTTGCGGTGATGGCGGAAACGGCCAACGGGATTCCGATGGCAGACTTCGACAGCAAATCCCGGATTCGATCCACCATGGAATAGAAACGCCGGTAGTAGGCGACGCCAAGCTTCACGCCGCTGCGATCGCAGGCGACGATCATCTGGTTGCACTCTGCGACCGACATCGCCATCGGTTTCTCAACCAGGACGTGCTTTCCGGCTTGCGCCGCAACGACTGTCTGTGACAGATGTTCCGAAACGGGTGTCGCGATGTAGACGGCGTCAATCTCGCTGTCGCCAAAGAGCTCAAGTGCGTCCGAGTAAGCTTTCGGCAAGCGAAAGTCATTGCAGAATTGATGAAGCCTCTTGCCATCACGACGGCAGGCGGCAATCAGTTGGCTTCCGGGATGATCGATGATCGCTTGGGCCACGCGTTTGCGCACGACATCACCACATCCAATCAAACCCCATCGCACTTGATTCAATTCAGCTATTCCAACAGTGACACGGAACGGAGAGGATCCGGATAACATAGCGAGCTTCCTGACTCGATGAACGACGCCAACGACAGGGTAGCAGCGAATGGCTGGACCGAATGAGATTGCTGACCTCTCCAACGAATCCGCAAACGGGTCGGACCGCCGGCTTGGTCTGTTGGCCTGTGGGCTGCCGATCGTTGCGGGCATTCTGTTCACGTTCACGCTGTTTCAGAACTTCAACTTCCGAATTCCGCTGCTGACCTTATCGCTGATGGCTTCGGTCGTCTTGATTTGGCTTGCCGGAATCGTCTCATGCGTGTTCTGTTTCGTTTACCGTCGATGGCGAGTCGGTTGCTTGGGTCTATTTCTAAGCCTGGTTGCTGTCCCAGCGACGCCACCGTTGATGGTCATGGCGGTGAGCCCCGACGCGAGGCAAGAGTTTGCCAAGGGCAGCCTGGGACTTGCGGACGAGATCGCGGCTGTGTTTGACGATGGCTCAGCCAGGTTCGCCAGTGTGGATGACGTCTCCGTGACCGTCTCACCCGGTGGCCCCAGCTTCACCGGAACGCCCATCGAACAAGACGGAGTGATCGCAATTCCGACCAACGGAATCCCAGTCCTTCACGCGATCTGGACGGCCGACGGATCTTATGTGTATCTGCTTGCGTCCAGTGCCGGCTCAGGAAACGGCTACACCAAGGTGGCGGCGGTGCGAGTCAACGATGGCGAGTGCACCGGACGGCTGGCATTAGCCACTAAATCGCACGTTTCGGTCACTCAAGACGAGTTGTTGTTGGTTCCCAACAACCAGGAACGCGTGATTTTGTGCGACCCAACGACACTTGCAGTCAATGCGACGCTTAAGGTTCGTGATGCGGGCAAGGGTTGGGTGGCAACGCACCCAACTCAATCGGTCGCAGCACTTTCGACCGGCGGAATCGAGTCGGCGCGACTAATGGATTTACCCAGTCGGTCAGGACTCGGCATCCTTGAAAGGTCGGACTATCCGACTTCGTCCACCGGTCGATCGAGCTGCCGTGTCGCCTTCGGCGAATGGGCATTCTCAGAGGATGGCAGCAAGTTGATGTCAGCTTCTTGGTCCAGCCCAAACCAGAGGAACGAATGCGATGCATTCTTGGAGGTGACCGGCGAAGGTGCAAAGTGGCTAGGATTTCGCAGCGAGCTCTCATCCTTGCAAAAGGTGCGGCCGTTCGACAATCGGTTCCGCAGTTACGTGATCGCCAGGGACGCGTTGCTTGCTTCGACCGCGCCAAAGACGCATCGCCTGCATCCAGTCGATGGAAAGCTCAACGCAAGGTCAGGCGGACTAAGTCAACCGGTCAAGTTGTCATCGACTGACCAGTCAGAGCCGACCGGCCTAGATGTGGTGTCCGTGTCTCCAACCGGTGAAGCAGCAGTGGTCAAGCAGCAGGGGCAGAGTTACCTGGTGCGGACGAGGGATTTCGACGATTGAACAAAACGGACTTGGCTCATTCCCATGTGGGCACGTTCAACCAATTTCTGGTTTGGGATTCGTCTACCTCAGCGCCGCCAACGCGATGCCCGACACCAAGACACCGCCAATCAGGATCAGCCAACGACCTTCACCTTCCCAACGGTCCAGGGTGGGACGAAGACACCAGCGAGGGATCATCGGTTGGGTGGCGACCACTGCCGCCAACGCTGTCAGCCATAGGGACTCGCAGAGGGCGCAGCTGGCGATGCGGCGGCGTGCCACCGACCATTGGTCCATCGTGAACGGTCCTGCAGAGTCAACGCCGATTAGCCAGTCCAGCCACTGCGGTTCTGATTGCGCGATCGCGGACCACACGATCACCGGCCATACCAACGCGAAAATTGTGATAGGCAAGATGAACACCAGAAGGGGAGGCAGTACCACCAGCCAGTCTCGGCTCGTTTGGCATCGGAACTTGTCTTTCATTGCGATCCGCGCCGAGAACCACGCGATCGGTGCGCAGCACAGTGCGAAGGGGATCAGATCATCCTCTTCCGCCACTCCGATCCAAAACAGAATCAGGCCGGCGATCAGGGCAAACCAGGAAGCGGTCAGCCAAGCGTAGCGGAGTTGTGGATTGGTACTGGTCAGTCGACGGAGCCAACCAAGCGCCATCGTCGGTAGCGAATGAAGGAATCGAATCGGAGCGGCGGCCCATGCGAGCCAAGGTGGCAATGGGGCAACGAAAAGCAACCTCGCGACACCCCATGACGCTCCCCAGATGATCGCGGGAAACACGGTCAGGCTTATCAAGAACTCTTCATCGCGGCGTGCGTCCGTTCCGATCACGACCAAAACGAACGCCAATAGGTAGAAGGCCGCGACAGCCACGAACGAAGCGATCCCGCCCAGCGTGATTTGTGTGGAAGACCAGCGATTCAGTGTCGACTGCTTCCATCCGTCGACATCTAGTTGCCGGCCGACGAATTCGGCGGCGTCCGCCAAATGCCGGCCCGCATTAAACCCGCCGGGTCGGTCCAGTTCGTCACGGATTTGACCGGCCGATTCGTATCGACGATCAGGTTCCTTCTCGAGGCTGCGTTCGACGACTCGATCCAAGCGCTTTTCCGTGCCCGCGCGGCGGCTGGGGAGTTCAAATCGTCCCAGCGGAAGTTCGCCGGTCAATAACTCGTAGAAGACGACCCCCAGGGAATACAGGTCAGCGCGGTGATCGACATTCTCTGGACGCTCAATCTGCTCGGGCGCCATGTAGTGGACCGTTCCCATCACCTGCTGGGTCCTGGTGTGTTGGGGCTGGTCCGGCGCAATGAGCTTGGCAAGTCCGAAATCGGTAATCTTGATGTCGCCGTCTTCACCAACCAGGATGTTTTCCGGTTTGATGTCGCGATGGACGACACCCCGGTCATGCGCGTATTTCAATGCGTCGCACAGCTGCGTCACGATATGAAGGGCCTCTGTCGGCGGCAGCTTTTCCTTGGCCATCAGTTGTCGCAAGTTGATTCCTTCCACCAGCTCCATCATCAAGTAGGCATACGGTCCCGCTGTGCCGTGTTCGTAAATGTTGACCACGTTGGGATGAGAAAGTCGCGCTAGGGCCTGGGCTTCGCGAACGAATCGGTTGGTGAACCCAGGGGATGCGGCGACTTCAGGTGGCAAGACCTTCACGGCGACATCGCGAGCCAAGGAGACTTGTCGGGCACGAAAAACCGCGCCCATTCCCCCATGTCCGATGATCGAATCGAACTCAAGTCCACGAAAGTGCTGCTGCAACTCCGTCAGATCCGGTAGCTGAAATGGAAGGGGACGTGTCGCGTTGGACTGGGCAAGTTCATCCGTGATCGGCTCTGCTTCCAGCAGGCAATAGGGGCACAGGAGTCCCGGACGGTCAGGCGGCAGCTCTCTGCGGCAGCCTGGGCATCTGCCGTGCGTCGGCGAACTTGAACTTGACGGAAGGGACATGGCTGATCAACCGGAGTGAGGAGTGAATCTCACCACTACCAAACCGAAATCAACGTCCACGTTACAAACAATCCCAAGAAAAGAGTTGCCGATGATCGTCAGTGCTACTTCCCAGTCAGTGCGCGCAGCAACTCGATGCGTTCTGCGTCGGCATCCTGGTCGTCGTCCAATGTCGCTCCAATCTCCACTCGCAGCGCATCGGCATAGTGCTTTCGAAGCCGATGCAAGGCGACTCGAACCGCGGATTCGCTGGCATCGAGTCGCTCCGCCAAGCTAGCGTAGTCAGGTGTTTCTGCGGTCACCAACATCGGGCGCATTGCCTCGAACCAATCGGTTCGTCCGCGATCGGCGTAGTGCTGTTTCAGCTCGTCCAGAACCCGGGCCAACACGGTCATCGCCCAGCGACGGTGGAAAACCGTTTCGGGCGTCCAGCCGTCGGTTGGCTCGGCAGCGTACTTCTGCTCGGCGTCGGCCCAATCGACAGAGAAGGTTTGCACGTGCCCTCCACGTTTTTGCGTCGTGCGATCACGCTTCCAATTGGCCAAGCGATGTTTGACGGCGGCCAGCAAGTAGGTGCGAAAGCGACCTTTCGACGGGTTGGCCGACTGCAGCAAGCGACCGCCGTCGATCAGCGCCGCGAAGAAATCCTGCGTGAAGTCCTCGGCGGACTCTCGATCCAGACCTCGGCGTCGAACGAATGCGTAGACCGGATACCAATAGCCTTGGCACAATGCCTCCAGGGCATCCCCTCGATCGCTACGATCGCCGGTCGCTCGAACGATGAGTGACCAGTGAGTGGACTGAAATCGTGGAGGGTGTGTGGAGGACATGTCGTCCATTAGAGCAGACGAAGCGTTAGCCGACGCTTTCTTCCCAAGGCAGGCCCACCGCTGGGCCCGTCACTTCGCGTCCAACGTGGTGACCAAACGTTTGGGTGCCAGCAGTCGAAAGCTCTCGCTGATCCAGCGCTCACGACGTTTCTTCGGAATCGCCTTGGTGTGTGGCAAGACGATGTGGACCCAGCCATGTGCGCCGACCGAGTAGGCGCCCGGATCATCCGCTTCCAATGCTTCCACTTCCGGCAACGATTCACACAGTTTGATTCGTAGGTTGTAGGTGTCTTCTTTCATGCCCATGAAGAGGAACGACTTGTTGGCCGCTTTGAACGCGCGATTCACGCACGAATCGGTTTCGATCACCTCCGGAAACTGATTGGCAAATTCGCGAATCGCTCGCATCGGTTTGCTTTCCGTCAGCTCTTGTTTGGCCATCTCTTGGGTCCTGCCGGTTGGCGTCGCGACGAGGGGAGCGTTGTGCCCAGCCACATCATACGCTAACGGGAGCGTTACGGATTGCACTTGCAACGGGCCTGGCCATGCTGCTAACGGCACGCTTGGTTGCACAACTCCGTCCCATCCAATGACATGACCCAACGTTTCCGACCGCTGGCACTCACAACCGTTGTCGCATTCGCGCTTGCCGCGTTCGGTTGTCGAAGTGTTCGGAACGACACCACGGAACTGGATTCCCTATTGCGCACCGTTTCCTACGAGGTCTCTGAACCGTCTCAGTTGCCGAGTGCTCAGATTATGACCCAAGAACAAACGGTTGGCCTTGCAGCAAAGCAAAGCATTTCCTCGCGTGTTCGTACCTTCGGCGGGTCGGTCGCTAGTGGTTTGAGCAACTTGGCCGGAGCCATGCTGAAAGGCGTGTTTGTCCTGGTCAAGTCGGCGTTCGATTCCGACGACGACGATCGCTCAACTCGCGGTCGGGCGGATCGAAGCATGAACGAATGGATCGAAGAGCGAGATCGATGGCGCGCAGAAGACTAGACGCTGCCTATCGCGACCGTGAATGTCGATGCAGCAGATGGATGCGCGTTGCTTCAGGCATCGCCGCTTACCGCCAGACTGTTGGGTCGTGACAACAGAACCCGACACGCTTGCGCG
>JBCCUO010000220.1:0-6497 GCA_039196805.1 Planctomycetota bacterium
GTCGACCATTCCGCCTGTCATGCCCAGTGCGGTAAACCGCGAATTGCGTCGGGCTTCCGCTTCGTTGGCGTTGATCGGGAACGTTTCGTAACTCATGCCCCCGGGATGCGAGACAAAGTACGTGCAGCCGCCGATCGAGCGGTTTGCGAAACGATCGATCAAGTCAAACCGCAATGGCGAGTCGACGCCGATCGTCGGGTGGAGGCACCGTGGCGGTTGCCAAGCACGAAAACGAATGCCGGCCACGAACTGGCCTTCTACACCTGTCGCGTGCAGCGGAACCAGGACGCCATTGCATAGCACCGCGTGACGACCTGGCTGGGCGCCATCGACTAGGAGTTGCATTCGTTCCACGCTCGAATCCACAAACCGAGTCGTTCCCCCGCCGCCTGGTTCCTCACCCATTACGTACCAGGGTTCGATCGCCGAGCGGATCTCAAGATTCACTCCGTCGTAGTTGACTTCGCCAAACCGTGGGAACCGAAACTCATGGTGCGGGGCAAACCATTCCAAGTTCAAGTCAAAGCCGGAGATCCGAAGTTCATTCAAGACCTCACCCAAGTCTTGCCAAACGAAATAGGGAAGCAAAAAACGATCATGCAGACGTGGACCCCAGTGCGCCAGCGGTCGCTGGTAGGGATGCCGCCAGAACGAAGCGATTGCGGCTCGAACCAAGAGTTGTTGCGCGAGACTCATCTGCGAGTGTGGTGGCATCTCAAACCCACGCAGTTCGACCAAGCCCAGTCGTCCGGTCGAACTGTCCGGCGAATAGAGCTTGTCAATGCAGAGTTCGCTGCGGTGCGTGTTGCCAGTCAAGTCGACCAGCAAGTCACGAAACAGTCGATCGACCACCCAGGGCTGAATCGAGTGTCCCCGATCGGGCAACTGAGAGAGTGCGATTTCCATTTCGTACATCGCGTCCCGACGTCCTTCGTCGGGGCGGGGGGCTTGGCTGGTCGGGCCGACAAATCGACTGCTGAACAGGTAGGAAAGCGAAGGGTGGTTGTTCCAAAACGCAATCAGACTGCCCAGCAGATCGGGCCGCCGCAGAAAAGGGCTGTCGGTGGGTGTTTTGCCGCCCAGGACGACGTGGTTTCCGCCACCCGTCCCGGTGTGACGTCCATCGACGTCAAACTTCTCCGTCCCCAAACGGGTCAGCCGAGCCTCGTCGTAGAGCGTTTCCGTCAGTTCGGCGAGGTCTTCCCATGACTCAGTCGGTTGAGTGTTGACTTCGATCACACCCGGATCCGGAGTCACCTTGAATAGCTCCACGCGGTCGTCCGGCGGGGGCAGGTAGCCTTCGATCACGACCGGTAGCTGTAGCGACTCGCACGTCTGTTCGACTTTGCTGATCAGGTCCAGGTAGTCTTCCAGAGAATGCACCGGAGGCGTGAAGACGTAGAGCATGCCACCGCGACATTCAACGACCAACGCCGTGCGAACGACATCCTCATCGGTCGGAATCTCATCGTCGTCCGGTTCATCCAGAACTTGGGGGTTGATTCCGGCACCGCTGTATTGCCCTTGCCCACCAAACGTCGACCCGTCCGAACCGTTGCGTACCACTTCGTGTTCATTGCCGGCCGGCAGTTGAAGCTGTTGTCTTGGTCCTGGCTGCCGGTAGCCGTCATCGCCGTGGAAGTAGGGTAAGGGGCCACGTGGAATCGTCGGGTCCAGGGGCAGAGACTCGATCGCCGCGTTCTCAGAGCCCTGCTTAGGAAGTGTCTCAAGCGGCAGCCGTAGCCCGACTGGGGACTCGCCTGGAATCAAGAAGACTTGGTCGTTACGAACGGGCCACCGACCACCCATCCAAGTGCGTTTGTCCTCGGACTGCCACCAGGCGCAGCGAATCGGCAGAACGTAGCCGACTGGCGTACCGAGACCCGACTGAAACGTGCGAATCATCATCGCCCGTTCATTGGGGTCATTCAGCTTGGGGTCGGTGGGATCGACGTCAACAGGCAGGCGACCTTCGCGCCAGAGGTAATGCAGCGTGTCTTCGTAGACGGGGAACTTCATCCGCGCGCTGATGCCCAGTCGGCGCGACAAATGGTTGATGAACCGACGAGCGTCATTCGGTGTCAACTGATGGTCGTAGGACTCATCAGCCAGCCACTGAGGGTTCTTCCAAATCGGATGACCATCTCGGCGCCACATGCACGTCAGTGCCCAGCGCGGCAGTGATTCGCCGGGATACCATTTGCCCTGTCCGTAGTGCAACAATCCGCCGGGGGCAAATCGGTCACGCAGCCTCAGCAGCAACGTGTTGCTGAGCTTGCGTTTTTCTTCCCCCACCGCTTCGCTGTTCCATTCCGGAGCCTCCATGTTATCGATCGAGACAAACGTGGGTTCGCCGCCCATCGTTAGCCGGACATCCTCGGCGCGAAGCACTTCGTCGACCTGATGTCCGGCCGCCATGATGGCGTCCCACTGGCTGTCGCTGTATGGCTTGGTAACCCGCGGGTCCTCGTGAACGCGAATGACCGACATCTCATGTTGGAACTCGACTTCGCAGGGCTCATGCCCACCCGTGATCGGTGCGGCACTGCCAAATCCGGGCGTGCACGCCAGTGGGATATGTCCTTCGCCCGCAAACAGGCCGCTCGTCGGGTCCAGTCCAATCCAGCCCGCTCCCGGAACGTAGACTTCCGTCCACGCGTGGAGGTCACAGAAATCTTCCTGCGGTCCCGATGGACCATCCAGTGAGGGTTGATCGGCTTTCAGTTGGATCAGGTAGCCGGACACAAACCGCGCGGCGAGCCCGATTTGCCGGAGCGTCTGAACCAGCAGCCACGCGGAATCGCGACAAGAGCCGCTACCAATCTCTAGTGTTTCGTCAGGAGTCTGAACGCCCGGCTCCATTCTCACCAAGTAGTCGGTACGTTGCTGGGCCAGCGTGTTGACGGCGACCAAGAAGTCAACGATTCGGTCAGCCGACTTCGGCATCGAATCGACCCATTGGTGAAACAGTTCGCCTCCGTCGGTCGGCTTGACCAGGTAGGGCGCTAACTGCTGCTTCAGGCTTTCCTCATACTCAAACGGCCACAGATCAAATTCGTCTTCAATGAAGAAATCAAACGGATTGATCACCGTCAGTTCGGCGACCAAGTCAACCGTGATCGAAAGACTGCGGACCAACTGGGGAAAAACGCATCGGGCGATCGGATTGGCGAATGGATCTTGCTGCCAATTCAGGAAGTGGCCTTCCGGTTGCACGTCCAGGCTGTAGGACGTGATCGGCGTACGACCGTGGTATGCGGGACGCAAGCGAATGACCTGGGGGCCCAGTGTGATGGCACGATCGTATTGGTAGCTGGTCTTGTGATGAAGAGCGACGCGAATGGGCATGTGGGTCAGACGTAGAGGAGGACGAGATCTAAGCAGGCTGCGCGTGGAAGACTAAGCGGGTTGCGCGTGAAAGAGTTCTTGGCTGATCGCATCGCCCAGCTGGTTCAGCTCGCGTTGCAGTTGATCAACGAATTGGTGCATGCCACCTGCCAAGACTTCTTTCACGCCGGTGTGATTCAAGCGATGAACCAGAGCGCTGGAGACGTGCTCGGCGGGACCAGGCAGTTGGTCAATCGGCCGGTCCAGAACTTCACGCAAGGAGTGGTCTGCCTGCTGGACGCAGTACGAGACGCTGCGGGGGAACTTGGGATTGAATAGAAAGAACTCAACCACCTTGGGGATTTGAATCATGTGATGTTGACGTCGGTACGCTTCAAATCCGCTGATCGCCAACAGCAGGGATGACCATTGCAAGTCGTCGATTGCGGTTCCCACATCTGAGACCGTTGGCAACAGGTTGAAGTACTTGACGTCCAGAATGCGTGATGTTTTGTCGGCGCGTTCGATCATGCGTCCCAAGTTGGAAAAAATTCCACGCCAAGTCGCGTGGCATCGTGCCGTCAAACACTCCGTTGAACAGCAGTGCATGCTCACGGACGGCGGCAAAGAAGTCCGATCCGATCTTGGTGTTTTGGTCTTGAGCTGCGTTGCTGACGAAGTGATAGAAATCGTTCAGCAACTCAAAGGACTCCGACGACATGCACTCGCGGACTCCCCGCGCGTTTTGACGGGCCATCTTCAAACTGGCCAGCATGCTATTGGGGTAGTCGATGTCAAAGGCCAAAAAACGCGTTACGGTGTCGGCATTGCAAACCGAGAAGCGTTTATTGAACTCCTCTTCGTCACCCGACACGCTGATCAACGGCACCCAGGGATCGACCACGTTCTCCGGTTGGTCAAGGTCAAAGCTGAGCGTGACCTCCAGAAATCGAGCCAGGTTCTCGGCTCGTTCGATCTGACGCCCCATCCAATAAATCGATTCGGCTACGCGGGAAAGCATGTGGCAGTTGAATGGCGTCTAGGAGCTGGCATCGGCGGTTGGTTCCCCAGGCGCGGCAACGACCCAGGTGTCCTTGCTGCCCCCACCCTGTGATGAATTCACCACCAAGGAGCCTTTTCTAAGTGCGACGCGAGTCAGCCCACCGGGCAGCACCCACGTGTCGTCTTGGCCGCCGCACAGAATGTAGGGGCGAAGGTCGACGTGGCGCCCTTCCAAGTGATCGCCCGCGACCGTTGGGACACGCGAAAGCGAAAGCGTCGGCTGGGCAATGTAATTGCGGGGATCGTCGATGATCAGCTGGCGAAACTCGTCACGTTGTTCCTGGGTTGCGTGCGGCCCTATCAGGATCCCGTAGCCTCCCGATTCGCCCGCGGCTTTGACAACCAGCTTGTCGAGGTTGTCCAGTACGTATTCGCGGTCTCCGTCGCGCTCGCAAATGTACGTCGGAACATTGGGCAGAATCGCGTCTTCCCCCAAGTAGTACTTGATCATGTCTGGCACATACGCATAGATCACTTTGTCATCCGCGATCCCCGTTCCCGGTGCGTTGGCAAGTGCCAGGTTGCCCGCGCGAAAGGCTCGCATGATGCCGGGAACGCCCAAGACCGAGTCTTCCCGAAAGACTTCCGGGTCCAGGAACGTGTCGTCGACACGGCGGTACAACACGTCCACCTGGTGCAGCCCGCGGGTCGTCCGCATGAATAGGTGGTCTTTCTGCACGACCAAGTCGCGTCCTTCAACCAGTTCAACTCCCATCTGTTGGGCCAGATAGGAGTGTTCATAGTAAGCACTGTTGTAGATGCCAGGAGTTAAGACCGCGATCATGGGATCACTGACGTGCGCCGGTGCAACTCGCTGTAGCATCTTGTAGAGGTGAGTGGGGTAATCAGCGACGGGTCGGACCCGCGATGCGGAGAAGATTTGCGGGAAGTTGCTCTTCATTAGCTGACGATTCTGAAGCACGTACGACACACCCGAGGGGCAGCGAACGTTGTCTTCAAGTACAAAGAACGCGCCGCTTTCGTCGCGGACCAGATCCGTGCCGCTGATGTGGCACCAGGTGTCTTGCGGCGGCTTGATGCCGATGCACTGCGGCAAGAACGTGCCCGCCGATTCGATCAGGCGAGACGGAATCACGCCGTCTTGGATGATCCGCTGTCCGTCGTAGATGTCAGAGAGGAAGGCATTGAGCGCGCGAATACGCTGCTTCAGCCCCGCGTCGATGTGTTGCCAAAGCAGGCTGTCGATCGTGCGCGGAATGATGTCAAAGGGCATGATCTTCTCAGTGCCCTGCTGGTCGCTATACACCGTGAACGTGATTCCCATGCGATATAGCGATCGTTCGATCGCACGCTGCCTGCGAAGCAAGTCCTCGCCGGGAATCTGGTTGATCAGGTTGACCAGTTGCTCGGCACCGGGCCGCGGCCGGCCATCAGGATCGACCGTCTCGTCAAAAAAACCGTCCGTCTGGTAGTTGCCCAAAAGTGCTTGCAGCATGCTTGCACTCTGGCTTTGAACTTGCTCGGACGCGGTCGATTCCATTGGATACATGGCGGATACGTGATCGAAATGCGCCGCCAGTCCACCCGCCCCGCCGGTAGCTAACGAATCGAAACCATCTGTGATTGCACGCCGCAGCGTGACCGCCTAAGCGCAAATTGTAGAGAAAGCAAGTCGCCCGTTCAGCCTTGCGACCGGAAATCAAGGGGCTTGGTGGTGATACGTCGTGGCCCGATGTTCGGGACGGTTGGTGAGCCCGCTGTAGAGCAGCACCAAGGCGGCAATCGCCGCCGAACCGACGTAGAAACCGGGGCTGAGTCTTTCTGACTCACCCAGCAGAATCAGAGCCAAAACGATCCCGTAGACCGGCTCTAGGTTGTTGGCGAAGTTGATCGTGAACACCGGCAGACGCTTGAGCAGCTCGACGTATTGCTGATACGCGACGATGGTGCAGACGACGACCATCACCGTCATCCAAAGCCAATCCGAACCGCTCAACCAGAGATCGATCTGACCGCCGCCCTGCCAGGCATTCAGTAGCGGGATTGCCAACGCACAGGTGCCGCAGGCCCCCAGCATCTCATAGAAGACGATCACCCGCGGTTCAATCCGGATCGCGATCCGTATGCTATATAACTGCACACAGCAC
>JBCCUO010000221.1:0-6462 GCA_039196805.1 Planctomycetota bacterium
CCCGGCTACAATGCGTGGATGGACGAGACTACCCGACCTGGATTCGAGTTCGCCAAGAAGCTAACACTACAGCAAGCTGCGTCCGATGACGGATGGCTTGCAGAACACACGGCTGCCGAGAGGCTAGCGATGGTCTGGCCTATGACTTGCGACTGCTGGGCGTTTGTTCCAGGATTCGATGCTGAACAGCCATTTCAAAGAAATGTTGTCCGCTTTGAACGACTCAAACGCTGACTACATGATTGTTGGTGCGTACGCGATGGCCGCGCACGGGTGCCCGCAGGCCACTGGTGACATTGATATCTGGGTTCGCTCAAACTCCAAGAATTCTCGCAACGTATGGAAAGCACTTCTTCAGTTTGGTGCTCCGACATCTGGCATCACGGAAGATGACTTTGCGGAGCCCAATGTGGTCTACCAGATTGGGTTACCACCTCAGAGAATTGAGCTCTTGACCGAGATTGATGGCGTGACGTTTTCAGAAGCATGGCCAAACCGGCTGGTCGTCGCGGTTGATGGGATTGCCCTCCCCGTAATCGGCTTGGCTGATCTTCGGAAGAACAAAGCCGCGACAGGTCGAGACAAGGACCAACGCGACCTAAAGCTCTTGGACGATCACGCAGTTTAACCAGCTGGGCTGTTTGATCTTGTGTGGAACGATCCGAGGATGAAGGCCGCTATCCGCTGATCTGTTTTTCGACCGCAGCGATGCGGTTGATGGCATTCAGCATCGCCATGATCGTGCTCTCCACGCTGTCGGTGCTGACGCCAACGCCGCGATAGGTTTGCCCTTTGTGCTCGACCTCCAGGTTCACTTCTCCAATCGCGTCCCTGCCCAGTGTTGCGCTACGAACACGAAAGTCCTTGCAGACGACCGATGTCCCGGTGATCTTTTCGACCGCCCAAAAGGCGGCATCGATCGGACCATCACCCTGCTCAGCGAGTTCAGTGAATTCCTCATCACCGTGGCGCAGCGTCACTTCAACTCGGGGTGTGGCGTCAGTGCCGCTGGTGACTTGGTAGCGAACCAGCGACCACTCCTTTTCCACGGAATCGCTAATCTGCTGCTGGACTAAGGCCACGATGTCGCCGTCATAAATCTCTTTCTTCTTGTCAGCCAATTGTTTGAATGAATCGAAGACGGATTGCAGCTGTTCCCCGGTCAACGTGAATCCGAGTGTTTTGGCGCGATCGGCCAGCGCCGCCCTGCCACTGTGTTTGCCCAGTACCAGATCGGTCTTTGAAAAGCCCACCGACTCAGGGGACATGATTTCGTAGGTGCTGCGTTCCTTCAGCATGCCATCTTGGTGAATGCCAGACTCATGTGCGAACGCGTTGCGGCCAACGATCGCCTTGTTTCGTTGGACACTGATCCCGGTGGTCTTGCTGACCAGTCGACTAACGGGCACCAGACGCTGCGTGTCGATCCGCGTGTTGCAGTGATAGAAGTCGCTACGCGTCTTCATCGCCATCACGACTTCCTCCAACGCCGCGTTGCCCGCTCGTTCTCCGATGCCGTTGATCGTGCATTCGATCTGTCCCGCGCCCGCTGCCACTCCGGCCAAGCTGTTGGCCACTGCCATGCCCAGGTCATCGTGGCAGTGGGTGCTGATCACTGCCTTGTCCATGTTGGGAACGCGATCGATCAGCATACGGATGCGATCGTAGACCTCGCCGGGCGTTGCGTATCCCACGGTGTCAGGAATGTTGATTGTCGTGGCGCCCGCATCGATCGCTGCTTCGACCACTCGGCAAAGAAAGTCGTATTCGGTACGGCAGGCGTCTTCGGGCGAAAACTCGACGTCGTCGCAGTAGCCTGCCGCGCGTTGCACTCCCGCGACGGCTCGTTTGACGATCTCGTCGGGCGTCATGCGAAGCTTGAACTCGCGGTGGATCGCGCTGGTCGCCAAGAACACATGAATGCGGGCGCTGGGGGCCAGCTTGAGTGCGTCCCAAGCCGCGTCGATGTCCTTGTCATTGCAGCGGGCCAACCCGCAGATTGTGGATCCACGAACGGTCGCGGCAATTTGCTTGACCGACTCAAAGTCTCCCGGCGAAGCGATGGGGAACCCGGCCTCGATGACGTCGACGCCCAACTCAGCGAGGGCCTGCGCGACCTCCAGTTTCTCCGCCAGGTTCATGCTGGCGCCAGGCGACTGCTCTCCATCACGAAGCGTGGTGTCAAAGATGCAAATGTTCCGCACGTCGGTTGGCGGATGGGACTCAGCCTCGGATGCGCTGGGCGTCGGATGGGCAGTCTCGGACATGACGGCGATGACCCTTCTAAGCGATGGGGGTGAAAGTGGATGGGGCGAGAAGTCAGATGAACGGCATGAAAAAACCCGAGTCGCTGAGCGACTCGGGTTCGTTGAATGTTGCGTCGGACACTGGTCCAGAACGTGCAAACCCTGATCGCTCACCGGTACGGCGAAAGTAGTAGTAGGGGCAGTAGCGGGGCTTGCAACGTGATCATGGTTGAGATGTTAGTCGGCAGAGTCGAACGCCGTCAATCGGTGAAAGTAACTGGCGACGCCTGCCAAGACAGTTGTCCCGCCAGCAGGTTCGCTTCGCAGTGGAGTGCGGCTCGGAATCACGAAGAGGTAGCCAGCCATCTCCGAAGGCTTGGCTTGAGAGTGGCCGGCAAACGGCCGGCTGATTCGCTTCGCGGTGGAGCGCCGCTAGGCTTGACGGAGTGATCTGTCGACGGACTCCCCGCTAGGCTGCCGTCGGGATCTCCTTGCCTTGCAGTTGATAGACATAGCGCAAGACCTCAGCTACGGCCTGGTACTGGTCGGCGGGAATGACGTCGCCAACGTCCACGGTCTTGTAGAGGACCTGGGCCAGTGGCTTGCGTTCGACGACCGGGACCCCATGTTCCAGGGCGATGCGGCGAATCTTTTGGGCGATCATCCCGGCACCTTTGGCGACGACCAGTGGGGCGGGCATCGTCTGCGGATCGTACTTGATCGCGATCGCCAACTCCGTCGGATTGGAGACGACGACGTCCGCGCCGGGAACCTCGTTGGCAGCGCGGTTCATCGCCATTTGACGATGCACCTGCCGGCGGCGGGCGGCCACCTGCGGATCACCCTCGGTATTCTTCAGTTCGTCACGGAGTTCTTGGTCTGTCATCATCAGATCCTGCTCGTACTTCCATCGCTGGAATGCATACTCAAGCAGTGCCAGGATGAAGAGCGCGCCGACAATCCACAGACTGATCCCCATCAGGGCATTGAACATCGTCTCCGCGATGTTCGCGATGCTCATGGCCGCCATGCCAAGCAAATCATCTTGATAGCTCAAGATTGCTGCGTAAGCGACTGCACCGATGATCGCGACCTTGAACAGTCCAAACCCCAGCTTAACCAAACCCTGAATCGAGAGAATTCGCTTGGCTCCCGACAGCGGATTGATGTTGCTCAGTTTGGGAACCAGTTTGTCCGGCACGATCAAGAAACCGATTTGGCCTACGTTGATGACGATCGCGGCGATAAACATTGCCAGCAATATCGGGCTTGCGGCGATGGCCATCCGTGTGCTGCTGCGAAGCAGCGACTGGGACGCGTCACTGGTTTGGAACTCGCCCAGGTGGTTCTGCGAAAGGGCCTCCGCCAAGGCCGCAGCCATCTGTCCGGCTGCCGATCCACCAAGCCACTTCATCAGCAAGACACCCGTGACCAGCAGAGCCGCGCTGGTCAAGTCTTGGCTCTTAGCAACCTGCCCCTTTTCTCTCGCTTGCCGACGTTTGAACTCAGTCGCTGAGTGTTTCTTGTCGCCACCGCTATCGGCCATTGGTCCAGACTCCTCAGCCTTCGGTCTCGAATAGGCTCAGCAGCCGCTCGATTGCCGCGGCCATTTCGGTTTCAAAGATCAGTCCCGCCGAGCCGATCGTCACGGCCGTGACAAACAGCATGGCCAGCGCATTGATACTGAGTCCAATCGCCAAGACGTTGATTTGCGGGAGCGTGCGGCTCACCAGTCCCGTGACCAGGTTGCTAAGCAGCAACGCACCCACGACCGGTGCGGCCACGCGAACGCCGCACGCTAGACCCCGCGAAAGCTGCTGGATGGCCATCGTCAGCATCGAGTCGTCAAAGACCACCTGGCCTGCGGGCAGTGCTTGGAAACTGTGAAGAAGCACGTTCAGAATCAGACGGTGGCCGCCGCTCGCCAGCATCACCGATACCACTAACAGTCCCACCAAACGTGCCAACGTCGGCATGCTGCCTTGCGTGGCCGGGTCGATCGCGTCGCCCAATTGCATGCCGCCGGTGCTGGTGATCGCTTCTCCGGCCAACTGAAGTCCGGTGACGACCATTTGCACCGTTGCACCGATCAGCATGCCGATTGCAGCCTCACGCGCAACGGCCAGTGAAAAGTCGATCAGGTGATTCGGCCGCGGCAGTTGCTGGACATCGATCTGAGCAGCCAGCGTCGGCAGCACCAGTGTGGTGACCAGCAGGGCCAGCATCGCACGGACTCGGCGGGGAATACCGACTCCGATCGCGGGCAGCGCCATCAACACCAGGCTCAAACGAGTCAGCACCAGGATAAACAGCACCATGTGATCGGTGCCCCACTGCGTGATCGTTTCCAAGCTGGCCGCGGTTTCCGTCATGGCGTTGCAGCGTTCTCGAAGACCAACCGAGTGAACTCAAGCATCCGTGTCAGCAACCAGGGAGTGCAGGCAACCAAGACCAATCCCATGGCGAACAGTTTGGGAACGAAGGACAGGGTCTGATCTTGGACTTGCGTGAGGCCCTGCAAGAGGCCGATCACCAACCCGGCAATCATGCCGACGACCAAGATCGGCGCTGCGACCAGCATCGCGACCAACAGTGTGGAACGAACCAGGTCAGTGGCAGCGGCGGCGTCCATGTCTCTCTTCCTTTGGCTAGGATCGATCCCAGCAAGTCTTCGTCGTCGAATTGTTCTCTGGGCCCAGTGGTCACGGCACCGCGATCGTCCCAAAGCTGTCCATCAGCATCGCTGTGACCAGTCGCCAGCCATCGACCAGTACGAACAGAAGCAACTTGAACGGTAGCGAGATCACCGCCGGTGGCAGCATCAACATCCCCATCGAAATCGTCACACTGGCGACGACCAGGTCGACGATCAGGAAGGGGAGATAAATCTGAAAGCCCATCAGGAATGCCGTCTTCAGTTCGCTCAGGATGAAGGCTGGCAAAAGCACGCGGAGGGGGACGTCGTCAAAGTACGAAGGGATTTCCGCATCAGGGTCCATGTAGCCATAAAACATCTCAACATCTTCGATGTTGCCCGCTGTCGTGATTTGGCGTGACATGAATTCACGGATGGGAATCGAACCGGCCGCGTACGCTTCCTCCAAAGACATCTCGACTTCAGGATCGGTGTAGGGCTTGATGGCATCGTCGTACACGCGTGTCCACACCGGTGTCATGACAAACAACGTCATGAACAAGGCGATGCTGGTCATCACCTGACTTGGTGGCAGCGATTGAAGCCCGATCGCCTGCCGCAGCAAACCCAGAACAATGATGATCCGGATGTAGCAAGTCGTCATCAAAAGCACTGCGGGCGCCAAACTGAGCACCGTCAGCAGCAGCATGACTTGCAGGCTGCTGGCGAGGCCTTCCGGGCTGGTCCAACGCTCGGGGCCACCTCCGATGAACGCCAAGTCTTCGTTGGCTTCCAGGCTGCCTTGGCGAATCAGCTCGGCCTGACTCTCCGCTTCCTCGGGAGAATTGGGCAAGCTTGTCTCGCCTGACGAGGGACCTTCGGTCTGCCCCCACACTGCGGAAGTGGGAAACACGCCGATCATCAGCACTAAGATCAGCCAAATCCGGTGCAAATCCCTGCTCCCGCCGTGAAACTCCGTACCCGGTCGCTCCGTCGACCGCGGTGTGGTGCAACTTTAGGAGAATTGGAAAGATCGTGTCCAGTTCAGGCCGCCGCGACTCCGATCACCCACCCGTTCCCGTAGCGGCTCGGCGTTGGGAGGAGATGGCTACCGAGCGGATCGGGAGAAGTACGCGTCCACGTCGTCGGGTCGCCAGATCGTACGACTCATCCAACGCGAGTAGGCCGCCGTCTGCTCGTCGTGATTCCCGGCCGAGACCTGAGCGAGCGCCGGATCTATTGCGGATTCGGGATCGGGCGTCGAGTCTCCGGTGGAAAGACCGGCGATGTCATCGTCTGACAGCTGTTCGGCGTAGAAGTCAAAACTCGCAAGCTCTCCCTCAAACGCGTCACGCAGATTCATTCGGTTGCCATCCCGATGAGTCGTACTCGCACCCAGAACCAGCGAGTTATCGTTCTCGGTCATGCCTTGGGTGAAGTCATCCTCGGAATCGACCAGTTGTCCGTCCAGGTATAAACGAAATCCGCTGTCACCAAAGGTGACGGCGACGTGATGATCTTCACCCGCGGTGACTGAGCCGACCGCGGATCGGATCGTTTCGCTCTTGCTGTCACTTTGGA
>JBCCUO010000222.1:0-6451 GCA_039196805.1 Planctomycetota bacterium
CTTGAACGGTTAGGAACAGGGGTTTGCCGGGAGTAAGTCCTTGCAGTCGGACGTACCACCAACAGGGCCAACCATCGCCAGATGAGGATGAAGGTCGTATCGTGACCTGCTGAAGATCGCTGTCCTCCGGCCGCGATTCTTGTGGCACCCGCTCCCCGCTGCCACCGGGAAAGTCGCTGTCGACGACAAGCGTCTCCCCTACGCCCGGGCATGCCATGATCAGCAGCAGCACGAGACAGAGTCCGGCGGAATGGCGGAGCATACGCGATCACGGTGTGGAGACGAACGAACTGAATCGGACACGGCTTGCCCGCAAGCTGAAACGGCTATCATCTCAGCCAGGAGCGCCAGCGATCGGCGTGTTCCCTCTCGCTCGCGCTTCGGGCTGAGAGTCAAATAACAAGCTGACAGTCTAACCCGAACGGTTCGGCGCGCTGATATCGCCACCGAGACCAACCAACGAAGCGAAACGATCGTGCCGAAATTGGATGAACGACTGAAAGCGGTGGCGCGCCAGATTCGCACCGATCGTCACGCGGACGTTGGCTCCGATCATGGGCATTTACTCAAAGCGCTGCTGGCATCGGGACGCATTCGTTACGGGATCGCCATTGAGAACAAGCGACAGCCCTTTGCCAATTCGCAGGCCACGCTCCGGGGACTCGCCGCGGACGTCCGCTTGGGTGATGGCGTTCAGCCGCTGAGGGCCGGCGAGGTGGACTCGCTAAGCCTATGTGGTATGGGTGGCGAATCGATGACGGCGATCCTGTCGCGTTTCCCGGATCGATTACCGGCCAAGATCGTGATGCAGCCGAATCGACGAGCCGAGCAGGTGCGACTTTGGGGGCTGCGCGGGGGCTTTCACCTGGTCGACGAACAGATCGCGGTGGGGCACCGGAACTACGTTGTCCTGACGTACCAGCGAGTCAACGACACCTCACCGGATCCCGCTTACGACCAGGTGGACCGTGACGCGGCGGTCTCGTTCGGTCCGTGGATCTTGAAACGTCAGTCGCCAGCATTGACAAGTCGCATGCGGGAGGAGCAGAGGTATCTGCGCGGACTCGGCGGGCTGTGTGCCGAATCCCGCCGTCGGTTGACGGTGATCAACGATTGGTTGGGATCGGACAACGGACAGCGGACTTGAATGTCGTCGAGCTCTTTGAGGTCGACTTCACTTGACCTTGTATCCCAGTTGGCGAAGTGAGGTGCTGACCGTCTGGATGTGGTCGCCTTGCAGTTCCACTTGGTCCACTTTTGCTTTCACCGTCCCGCCGGTGCCGCAGGCCGCTTGAAGCTTCGAAAGTAGATCGGCCAAGTCATTGGCGCTGGCGGTCAAGCCCTCAACGACGGTCACCTTGCGTCCTCCCTTTCGTTTCTGAACGGTTACGCGAGCCGTTTGTTTGTCTGGAGCAATCAACGCCGCCTGACGCTTCTGCTCCGCCTCTCGTTTCGATTTCTCCTCCGTTGTGCAGGCACACTCCAATTCCGGCTTGCCACAATGATCACACTGCGGAGGGATATCAAAGGGCGTGCCCGCGAACAAACGCGTCATCGAACTATCGCTTTCGTTTGGATGGTTTGGGCTTCTTAGCCTTGGGATAGGGTACCCCGTTGATGTAGTTCAGGCGATCGTCCACATCGGCCCCTTTCGCGACCGGATGAAAGTCGTTGCGTGCGATGGGGTAGCGGTCGCCAAACGAATCACGTAACCAAACCAGTGAGTTAAGCGTCTCCGTCGCCAGGATGGCATCATCGGTGGTGTTGACCAGATCGATCAACGTTGGCCGCGGATCGGCTGCTCCAACCCGTCCCAAGAACTCGGCAGCACGGACTCGAACCATCCCACTTGAGTCGTCCAGCAGCGGCCTGACCTGTTCCTGCAATGACTTGGCTGCGTCACCGAAACCGGTGCAAACCGTGGCTGCCCAGTAGCGATGCATCGCATCTGCCGATGACAACGCTTTCTGCAACGGTTCTTTAGCCTCGGTAAAGGGCAGCAATCCCAGATCGGCGATCCGAAGCAGTTCGGCGATCGCTGACTTGTAATCGGCACCGAATTGAGTTGGGTTCGTCATGGCTTGCTTCGCCAGGTGACTTTCCGGATAGAGGCTCAGATCTGGCAGGCCTGCCATCGTTTGATGCAACGCAGTGCGAAGCGATTGAAGCACGGCCGCGTGCTTCGGGTCACCCGCCAAGTTGTTCACTTGGTGTGGATCAGTCAGGCAGTCGTAAAGCTGTTCGATTGGCTTGGGCCGAAAGAATGCTGCCTGAGTCGGATCAAGTTGCCCAGCGTCAAACAGTTGCTTCCACTCTTTGAATGCCGCGCACTTGTAACGGTAGATGTTCATCAGCCCGTCGGGTAGGTACGGCTGAAAGCTACGGATGTATTGATACTTGCCCTTTCGCAGCGAGCGGACCAAGTCGTACTTCTCGTCAAACCGATCGGCGTAACCGAACGAGGTGTCGCGACCGTCGACCTCAGCGCTTGAGACGCCCGATCCAAGGAATGGTCGGCCATCGACTTGATTCGGCACGGGCACGCCGGCCAGGCTCAGCACCGTGGGGCCGAAGTCAACGAAGCTAACGAATCCGCCAACACGATCACCGCGATTGCGCTCGACCAGGTGAGCAAAATTCTTGGGAACTCGGACGACCAACGGAACGTGCAGTCCCGATTCGTAAAGGTAGCCCTTGCCTCGGGGCAGCACGCCGCCGTGATCGCCAAAGTAGAAGACGAACGTGTCCTCCAAGACTCCGTCAGCTTTCAGATCGGCCAAGGTCTTGCCGACGATCTTGTCGATCGTGCGGATGCAATCGTGATAGCGAGCGTACGTGTAGCGAAAGAGCTTGGTGTCCGGATGGTAGTCGGCCAACTCGATGGTGGAGGGCTCATCCGTGGTCGCCACATTGTCAACGTCGGTGGCTGGAAAGTGCAGGCGTGACTCGTGGGAATCGGCGTGCGACTGCATGTGAAAAAACGGCTGCGACTGTGTTGGGCGATTCCGCCAGCTCGCCTGACGTGACGATTGATCCCAGACGCCAGGCCCTTCGATCGCGTTGTAGTCCTTCTTTGAATTGTTGGTTGTGTAGTAACCGGCCTTGCGCAAATAGGCCGGAAACATTTCCAACCCTTCAGGCATTGGAGGCGACACATAGCGTCGGTGAAACTGGGTGCCGATGCGGGGTCCGTAGCAACCGGTTGCCAGCGTTGTTCGCGCGACCGAGCAAACCGGCGCGTTGGAAAACGCATGATCGAACGTGAGCCCAGCGGCCGCCATCGATTCAATGTTGGGTGCTGGAGCGCCACCGGGAAAAAAGTGTTGCAAGAAGTGGATCGAATTGTCCTCGGAAACAATCCAAACGACGTTGGGGCGATCGGCGGCATGGACGGCTGGCGTCAGCCAGGTGAAGCAAAGCAGGAACGCGAGGATTCCACATCGGAGCATGGCAACAAGACTCGGTTGGCAAGAGGGGTGACACGAATCGAAGTCGACAGTTTAGCTTGGGCAAGTCACCGACGTCGGCCCTTGTTACTGAACACAAGGTGATACAGAAGTTGCCGGTGACTTGACATCAGTTGGTTGACCTCCAGGATGTGTCGCCCTCCGGGCTAAATTGTGCTTTGACACCGCACCGGTGGCTGACGCAACCGGCAAAGATCTGCCGCCCTCCGGGCTAAGAAAGAAGATGGGAAGCATAGCGATGTCTGACGCTGCTGGCTGAGACACATCTCGCTCCGGGCTGTCGATGGTTAGTTGGCGGCTTCGCCGGTCGCTCGGTCTCCGCACTCTTCAGCCCGGAAGGCGATCCATCGATCGGTTCATTCCCGAGTCCTAAGCCTAGGCGATGACCGAATGGATCACGTGACCTTTGACGTCGGTGAGTCGCATGTCACGTCCACCGAATCGAAAGGTCGATCGCGTGTGGTCAACGCCCAGTAGGTGCAGCATCGTTGCGTGCAAATCATGGATCTCCTGGCGATCCTGGATTGCTTTGTAGCCCCACTGGTCGGTGGCCCCGTGTATGGTTCCGCCTTGGATGCCGCCGCCTGCCATCCAGATGGTGAAGCCGAACGGGTTGTGGTCGCGTCCGTCCGACCCTTGGGCGAACGGCGTGCGTCCAAACTCGCCCGCCCAAACCACCAGGGTTTCATCAAGCAGTCCGCGCTCGCTCAAGTCCTTTAGTAGCGCCGCGATCGGTTGATCGACGGCCAAGGCGTTGTCCTCATGGCCCTTCTTCAATCGCTTGTGCTGGTCCCATCGGTCTCCCCGGCAGTCGGGACAAGTCAACTCAACAAAACGAACGCCACGTTCGATAAGTCGTCGGGCCAGCAAACATTCTGCGGCGTAGATTCGTGTCTTCTCAAACTTGGCGTCAATGCCGTACATCGATCGAGTCGCTTGGCTCTCGCTGTCCAATCGCATCAGGTCGGGTACCGCCATCTGCATCTGAAACGCCAGTTCGGCGTTGCGAATGGCTGATTCGATTGGGTCGTGCCGACCGAATTGCGCTTGCGATAACTGATCCAGCTTCCGAACTAAATCCAATTGACGCCGCTGCATCGTCAGGTCGCCGCTCGCCGGTCGAATATTGGCGACGCCGCTGGACGAAGGTTTGAATACCGATCCCTGATAGCTGGCCGGAAGAAAACCGCTGCCGAAACAGTCGAGTCCACCTGGTGGGATCAGCCCGCCATTGATCGCCACGTAGCCGGGCAGATTCTCCGATTCCGATCCCAGGCCATAATTCACCCAGGCACCCATGCTGGGTCGGCCTTGAATCCCGCTGCCGGTGTGAAGGAAGTAGTTGGCGAACGTGTGCTCGGAGAACTCGGACGTCATTGACCGAATCACCGCCAAGTGATCCACGCAAGTCGCGACCTGAGGGAAGAGCGAGCTGACCGGAATGCCCGATTCACCGTGTTGACGAAACTTCCACGGACTGCCCAGGACCGTGCCATTATTGTTGAACTGCGTCGGCTGGACCTTGAAGAACTTGGACGGATCTTGGCCATCGTGCTTGGTCAGCATCGGCTTGGGATCAAACGTATCCACCTGAGATGGACCACCGTCCATGTACAGGAAAATGACATTGCGTGCGGTCGGATGGAAGTGCGGGCCATGCCCTGGTCTTCCCAGGCGATCGCTCTGGGCCTCCTGATCCGTCGCCCTGGCGGACTGTTCGGCGGCCAAGGCCATCCAAGCGGTTGCCGCAAAACCGCTGCCGCAGCGTGACAGCATCTGCCGACGACTTAGCGTCGGCTGCCACGGCGTCGGGAAACCGCTTGCTGGTCGAGATGGTCTTTTATGCATCATGGCAAGAACCGAAACTCCTTGGCGATGATCAACGAGTGGGCGAGTTGCTGCCATGCTTGATGCACCGATGACCGATCCCCTGTCTCTGTCACGAATCGGCTGGACACACTGGCTTCTGCCTCCGTTGGCGAGCGTCCAAGAGCGGATCGGTACAGCCAGTCGATTCGTCGCAACGTGACGCTGCCTTGGTCGCCGCTAGCTGAATGGCTGAGCTCTGGCAGCTCACGTTGGCAACGTTCCGCCCAGGCTTTGGCCATTTGAGCCACAAACGGATCATTCATCAGAATCAACGACTGCGCCGGCACGTTAGAACGATTGCGTCGTCCCATGGTGCTTTGCGGCACGGGTGTGTCAAAGGCCAACATGAAGGGGGAAAGAAAGTTCCTACGCACTGAGACGTAGATCGATCGACGTCCGTCGCCGTCAATCGGCCCACTGCGTGATGGCTTGCCGCGACCGTCCATGAAGCTGGTCAGGTGGACGGGAATGGGCTCACCGTGCATCGAAGGGTCAAGACGTCCCGAGATGGAAAGCAACGCATCGCGAATGGCCTCCCCTTCCAAGCGTCGCGGAGGGCGATGATGCCAGAGTTGATTGTCGGGGTCGCGTTGTGCAGCCTCGGGATCAATCCTCCCCGACATCCGATAGACACGTGACAGCACGATTCGACGGATCAACCGCTTGAGGCTTTGCCCGTCGGCTTGAAACTCGCGGGCCAGGTAATCCAACAACCCGGGATGCGTGGGTGGCTGACCCAGCACGCCGAAATCATCTGCTGTTGGCACGATGCCACGTCCTAGCAGATAGTGCCACACGCGATTGACGATCACGCGCGTCGTCAGTGGATTGCCGGGATCACAGATCTGGTCGGCAAGCCGCATGCGGCCGCTTCCCGTTGTGGATCCGCCCCCTTCGCGACCCGCGATCGCTTGCAGGTACCGTCGCGGAATGATCTTGCCAGGATTCGATGACGAACCGCGAATGAGCAAACGATCGTCCTCCGGGGATCCGTCAAGCATCGCCATGGCAACGCCAGACGACTTTTGAATCCGGTCTCGCTGTTGTCGACGAAGATAATCGCGAGGCGCTGAAAGGCATTGAGCGCATGGGTCAGGCCGTCTCGCGGATGCTAC
>JBCCUO010000223.1:0-6429 GCA_039196805.1 Planctomycetota bacterium
CCAGCAAACTTGCCAACACCAGCTGCAAGGTGAAATACCCATTGAACAAGGTTGCCTGGCCCGCGCGGCTGAAGACCATCAGTGCCACCACCGAAACCAGCCCAGTGAAAGTGGGGACCAACCCAGCCCAGCGCAGCGACAGCGCGGCGATCCCAAACATGATTGCGACACAGATTCCAAAGAACAACCACTCAGACGCCTCCAGTGGTACCAACACAAGCGGTACATGGATCGCAAAGATGACAGGCGAAAAGAATGGAATCGGCCGAGCAACCGGATAGGACTGGGGATACTCCAAACTGTAGGGACTGTCGCCAGCCATCCAAGCTTGGGTTGGGAAGTAGAGACCGTTGTGGTAGTCGGTCATCCCCTCAGTCGACGCCTCGACCGTTCCAGGGACTGCATAGTGCCGGACGATCCGGACGATGGTCGCCGCTAAGCCAACCAGCAGCACCGATACGGCGATCCCGCTCAGCAGCCACGGTCGAGAAGGGAACGATTCACGCACTGATCTGATTGGCCGTGTGGAACCGTACGCTAGCGGGTTGCGGCTGATTCGTAAGGGTCATGCGTTCCATCAGCCACCGTGAGCAAGCACACGGTTGACCTTCGTTGCCTACCACGTGTCGCCGAACCGGACGCTAGCGCGTTGCGGCTGATTTGTCGGCGACCAGCGACCGTAACGGCTTGGGAAGCGGGAAGTGAACATTCTCCTCACGTACCTCAGCGACCTCAACCGTGGCTTCAAACTGCTTGACCAACCATTCCACCGTCGCCTGCACCACGGACTCCGGTGCACTCGCACCGGCCGTGATCAACACGCGGTCGGATTCGGTGAAGTCGTCGACGCTCAGATCCTCTGGTCCGTCCACCAAGAACGATCGCTTCCCCTGTTCGCCAGCCAATTCCTTCAGACGTTGGCTATTGCTGCTATTCTGACTGCCCAGCACGATCACGCGGTCCGCTTGCTCACTTAATAGTCGAACCGCTTCCTGGCGATTCTGAGTCGCATAGCAGATGTCTTCCTTGGGCGGGGAATCGATCCAAGGGAATCGAGCACGCAACCGCCTGATCACACGGTTGGCATCATCCACGCTCAGCGTTGTCTGCGTCAGATACGCCAGCTTGGTGCCTTCACTGTACAGCAAACGATCCACGTCGTCTTCGTCTTCGACCAGCACAATGGCCTCGGGTGCCTCACCCATCGTGCCCAAGACCTCGTCGTGGCCCTCGTGACCAATCAAGATGATGGTGTAGCCACCCTTGGCGTACTTGATCGCTTCCAAATGAACCTTGGTCACCAACGGGCACGTCGCGTCAATCGCATTCAGCTTTCTTGCCACCGCCTGACGCCGAATCTCAGGTGAAACGCCGTGTGCCGAAAACAGCAGAACGCTGCCCTCAGGCACTTCGTCGATTGAGTTGACAAAGACGGCGCCCTTCGATTCGAACGTCTTGACGACGTATTGGTTGTGCACGATTTCATGGTACACGTAGACCGGCGGACCAAACTGCTTCAGAGTCAGGTCCAGCGAATCGATCGCCATGTTGACGCCCGCACAAAAACCACGTGGAGCTGCAAGGATGATCTTCATGGCAAGGTCGCGACGGCAATATTTGGTTGGAAGGCTTGGTCATTCCGGACAGCAGCACGTTGACGTGCCCGTTCCCTGGCAGGATAACCGCTGGATGGCCGCATCGTCTAACCTCCCTGACCGGAACCCCCCTGGATTCGCCGACCCTCCTGTTCCAGCGGGCGGCGCTGAGTCGGCCAACCACCCTGCCCCGACGCCGACTCGGCAACTGGTGCGATCGCGGAAACTGTGTCGACGGTTGGCGCGGAGCCACTACGAAAATTTCCTGGTTGCCAGCGTGCTTCTGCCGCGCCGGATGCGTCAGCCTTTTTACGACCTCTACGCGTTCTGCCGGGTGGCCGATGACGTCGCCGATGAGTCGCCCGATCCAAAGACCGCCATCGCCGGACTGGATCAGATGGCAGCCCAGTTGGACGCCGTCTTTGGACGTTCGACCACGCCCACCACCGCCCAAACCATCGTTGAAGGCCAAACCCTAGTTGAAGGACTGTTCATCGCACTCCAGGACACGGTCCAGCAATTTCGATTGACTCGTCAGCCGTTTGACGACCTGCTGGCGGCCTTTCGCCAGGACCAACACGTCCACCGCTACGAATCGATGGACCGACTGCTGGGCTACTGCCGTGGATCAGCCAACCCGGTCGGTCGACTGGTGCTGCAGCTGGCGGATTGCCGCCAACCCGCCCAGTTGGAACTGTCGGACAAGATTTGCACCGCACTACAACTGGTCAACTTCTGGCAGGACGTCGCCCGAGACCGCTTGATCGGTCGTGTCTACCTGCCCCAAGATGCGATGGAGGAACATCGAGTGACTGAGAGCATGCTGGACCGTGATGCGACCAGCCCCCAGCTAAAGTCGCTACTGCGATCGCTTTGTGATCAGACTGAGACGATGTTTCACGAGGGGATGGCATTGTCGCAGTTGGTCCCCGCTTGGCTAGCTCGTGACGTCAAGCTATTCGCCCACGGCGGTCTGCAAACGATCCAGGCGATTCGACGGATTGACTGCGACGTGCTACGCGTCCGTCCCCGAGTCAGCAAAGGCACGCAGCTCGGATTGGTCGCCAATGCGTTGCTGGGGCGGCTGTAATCGATCCCCGGCTTCCGACGGTCCCATCTGCTGGCCGCGCGTCTATCATCTGCTCATGTCTCAGTCGTCGTCCGTCGCCGCCAGTTATCGAGCCGTTCGCAGGATCGCCAAGTCGAGCGGCAGCAACTTCTATCGATCGTTCTGGCTCTTGCCGCGCCAGAAGCGTCACGCGATGTGCGCGTTGTATTCCTTCGCGCGAATCACGGACGACATCGGCGACTGCGATCAGCCCGCCGATCTACGTCACCAGTGGTTGCAGACCTGGTTGGACATCACGCGCCAGCATCTGGAATCTGATGCACCACCATCGCCGGTGCCCCCATTCCCGGTTCCTTCGCACGGGGGTTTCGCCATCGATGTCCCTTCTCGCGTACAGCAGATCATGCCCGCGCTGCGCGACACGACAACTCGCTACGACATCCCGACCAAGTATCTGTCTGCGATCATCGAGGGTGCGATGGCCGACCAACAGAAGACTCGATTTGACACCTACGAACAGCTTGAACACTACTGCTATCTGGTCGCATCCGCGGTTGGCTTGGCGTGCATGCACATCTGGGGCTTCGACCAACCACTCCCCTCGCGAGCCGCGATCGACTGCGGCTTGGCGTTTCAGCTGACCAACATCTTGCGAGACATCCGCGAAGACGCGGACCGAGGTCGCATCTATCTCCCGCGACAGCACTACGAACAACACGGTCTCAGCGAAGACGATCTGCTCAGCCCACGCGCCGACGATCGACTGCGGTGTCTGGTTCTGGATGAGGCCCAGCGGGCAGCTCGTCTGTTCGATTCCGGGTGGGGCATCTGGGACTCGTTACACGACGACGGCAAGCCGATGTTCAGCATGATGTGGAGAACCTACCGACGGTTGCTCTCGCGCATCGAATCGGCCCCCGGCCATGTCAGTGACATCAAGATCCGCCTCAGCGGTCGCGAAAAGTTCGGATTGATCACGCAGCACTTCATCGGTCCCGTCTTTCGCCGGCTGCCCGTGCCGCCGCCCGAGGTTCAGTCGTGACGGCTTCCGACCAGAGCGGCACAGCCCGCGACCACCCCTATCGCGTTGTGATCGTTGGAGGCGGGATAGCAGGGCTGGCCGCCGCCGAGGCGCTCGCTCGCGCGGAGCTTGGCATCCATGTAACGCTCCTGGAAGCACGTCGAGTCACCGGAGGGCGCGCGGGTTCGTTTCAAGATCGCGAGTCTCAGCAAGCGGTCGACTATTGCCAGCATGTTGCCATGGGATGCTGCACGGAGTTGATCGGACTGCTGGACCGCTGTCACGTGCTCCATCACTTCCGCCGTGACCGTGAGCTGCTGTTCCTGCATCGCGACTTCGCTCCCAGTCGGTTTGCCGCCTCGACTCTGCTGCCACCACCGCTTCACCTGGCACCCGCGTTGGCCAAGCTGAAGTACCTGACGTTTGTCGATCGCCTAAGAATCTCCGCCGCCCTTTGGAAACTGATGCGTCAGACCAGTGAGTCACTCGGAGAAATGGCTGCGGGTGAGTGGTTGTGGAGCCACTATCAAACCGATCGTACGATCAAGCGATTCTGGGACGTGATCCTGGTCAGCGCACTGGGTGAACGCACCGAAACGGTTTCGATGTCGATGGCCCGCAAGGTGATTATCGACGGCTTCGCCGCGGCACGGGGTGCCAGCGATGTGCTCGTCCCCACGCGACCACTGACAGAAGTCTTCGGTATCGGCGTGTCCGATGCCTTGAAACAACTGGGCGTCCAGCTGGAAACTTCCGTGACCGTTCAGCAGATTGCTGTGTCGGGTGACATTGGGTCCGGCGACGTCGAGGATCCGCTTGGTTCGTCCGTGAAGATCGATGTCGTTGGCGGCGAACCTTACTTGGCGGACCACGTGATCGTGGCGGTTCCCTGGTATCGACTCGATAACCTCCTCAGCGATCGTACCAAAGATCTTTTGCAGACCTCGCCGCTCCGCGCGACCGATTTCCCCGCTTCCCCGATCACTGGCATCCACCTCTGGCTGGATCGACGGATCACCGATCAGCCGCACGCGGTGTTGGTCGACAGCCTGGCACAGTGGATCTTCCAAGATCCGCTCGATGATGACACAACAGCCTCGGATGCAGCCAGCGGTGAACACTACTACCAAGTCGTGATCAGCGCCCGCTACGACGAAGAGATCGATCGCGACGCCTTGATTCAGCAAGTGATGGCCGAACTGCGTCAGTTCTTTCCCGACGCCGCTCACGCGCGTTTGTTACGAAGCCGAGTGGTCACCGATCCCAAGTCAGTATTCTCAGTCACGCCCGCCGTCCAAAGATCCCGACCAGCGACACGGACGGCCCACCCTTGGCTATCATTGGCGGGCGATTGGGTCCAGACCGGCTGGCCGTCCACGATGGAAGGGGCGGTAATCAGCGGTCGGTTGGCTGCTCGCAACGCATTTGCCAACCTGCCCAATGCAGCCTTGTCGGTCAGCGACCTGTCACTTGCCAGACTCGATCGAGCCCGCGAATCCCGGCCAATGGACGATACGACCACCCGGGGGCTTGCTGGCGCACAAGAATCTTTACGTAGTCCAACGTTTACTGGATTGGATTGCGAAAAGGCCGTCCCCCTGTCAGTTGGTCTTAGGCGGGGACAGCTCGCGCGTTGGATCTTGCGGTAGACCGTTGGATCTCGCGCCAGAACACTGCGGCACAGGGTTCAACGCCATGGACAGAAGCTGCCGCATCGCATCTCGTGACCAGGATGAATCAGCGTGGATCAAGACTTGCCCGAATGGTTGACCGAGCGAACCCGATGGTTGGTTCGCCCGGACCAAACCGATCATGGGCCGGGTCAGTTTGTGCTGTATTGGATGCACAGCGCGCTGCGAGCCCACCACAACCCGGCATTGGACGTGGCGATCTGCTTGGCAAGGCAAAACGGCCTACCGCTGCTGATCTATCACGGGCTTTCGGAAAACTATCCCTTTGCGTCCGATCGACACCACGCATTCATCCTTCAGGGCGCCCGTGACGTCCAGCATGAAATGTCACAGCGTGGGCTACCCTATGTCTTTCACCTGCAACGGCAAGGTGACCGAGGTCCCCACCTTCGCGACCTGACGCGGCGAGCTGCCGTCTTGGTTTCCGAAGAGATGCCGGTTGAGCCCGTGATCGGCTGGATCGAACGGCTGACGCAAATCACTTCCACGCCGATCGCGGCCGTCGACACTTCGTGCGTGCTGCCGATCAGAGCGTACGAAGGCCCCGTCGACCTCGCCTACCGCTTTCGACGTGCCACCAAGTCCGAGTATCAAAAACGTCTGCAGACGCCCTACGCGGAGCAGCCCGCCGACTGCGTCGCTTACGACGGTCCCCTGCCCTTTCAACCGTTGGATCTGCAACGACACTGCATCGCGTCGCTGCTGAAAGACTGCCGAATCGATCACTCGGTGGCGCCGGTCACCGAAACCCCCGGTGGATCACGTGCCGGGTACCAACGTTGGGAACGGTTCTTCGCCAACGGACTGGAAAAATACCAGCGCATGCGCGGCCGCGCCGGCAACCGCGAGTCGGTGAGCCGGTTGAGCGCGTACTTTCACTACGGCATGATCAGCCCGCTGCGTATTGCCCAGCGCGCTTTGGAGTTGAGAGCATCCAAATATGTCAACCAGCTGATGATCTGGCGCGAGCTGGCGTTCCATTTTTGCGCCCGTCAACCCGATCGCGTCGAATCGTTGGAGTGTCTACCCGCCTGGGCTCAGCGAACACTGATC
>JBCCUO010000224.1:0-6418 GCA_039196805.1 Planctomycetota bacterium
ACGAGTTGCTGGACATGCGGATCTGCGATAGCGGTTCGACCGATCGGCGGCTTTGAACGGGCGGTCGCGTGTGTTGAATCGATTGCATGATCTGGTCCACGACCTGCAGTTTTTTGATCGCGGGCCAGTGTTGGTATCGTGTACGCCAACGAGAACCCGGCCAGAGCCATACCGCGAAGGTCTCGGCAAAGTCCTCAAGTGGATGCGCCTGAGCGTACCACATCTCCAGGTGCAACACATAGTCACGGCTGCCCGGCTTGGGCTGGTAATACTCCGGATAAGGCTGTGAAGTCTTGCCAAACGCGTTGCGGTAACAGGCTCGCCGACGAAGCCGAAACGCGGTGTCGATCGCATGACCCGCCTCGTGACGCAGGATTTTCATGCAGGATGGGGCCGTGCCGCCCTCGACCTCTAGCAATTGCTTTCGTTCCAGCCGCATCAGACGCTTGTCGGCCAGATAGAACGGGATGGCGATCCCCGGAACGCCGTCAGGCGAGTACCAGTCGTCGCTGAGCCAGCAATGGGGCCGGAACCGGAGCCCGCGACGAGCCAGTTCGTCGTAGAGCTGCTTGATGTGGGCTTGCAGCCAGGACTCTTTCAGGCTCAGCCCCAGATCGCAGATCCGCATGTCCAGCAACTCGTCGTCGCTCAGTGAAGCGAGTCGTGGACGGGATCGAGCCATGGTGCGATATCAAGTTCTGTTCGGTGGTCGTCGACGCAACACGATGCTGGAATAATGCACGTCGGAATGATGCATGCCGTTATCACGTCGCCAGTCTATATGGCAAGCGGAAAATGTCGCGTACAGACTCGATAAAGGAAAGGGTTCGTCTCCGTTGTTGTCAACTCACCGGCAACGGCAAGGCTGCCGTTGCGGTCGTTGCCGTCTGGGGTGAGCGCTCGGATGGTCTCATCCGATCGCACTTCCACCCTGTTGGCCTGCGAGCCGTCGCGCCCGATCAACTTCGGTATGGTCAATGGATGCACGACGGTGTGGACAACCCGCAGTCAGCTCAGGAGTCAGTGGTTCTGGTCGCGCGTTGCACCCACCAATTCGAGGTGCATTGCCACGGAGGACCGGCCGCTGTCGAACAAATCATTGCTTCGATGAGTCGCGAAGGCGCCGTGGTGTCGGATCTTGAAGCATGGAGGGCCGAAGGAGGCCATTCGCTGCTGAGGCGGGAGGCGGAAGCACGGTTGCCTGCCTGTGTGACGACCCGGACGGCCGCCGTCGTCGCTGATCAGTGCCGTGGTGCGATGGACGACTGGATCACGCTAGCGGTTCAGGCCGTGACCGGGCACCGATCCACCGATTCGATCAGCAAGATTCGACGTCAAGCCGCCGAGATGTTGTCAGCGGGCCGGGTGACCAGCCGGTTGTCCGAACCGTTTCGGCTTGTGATCGCCGGGCCCCCAAACGTCGGAAAGAGCAGCCTGACCAACGCGATTGTCGGCTATGACCGCAGCATCACCTTCGACCAGTCCGGCACGACCAGGGACATCCTCCGCGCGGAAACCGTGATCGAAGGACTGCCCATACAAGTGAGCGATACAGCAGGGATTCGAGACACCGACGACCCGATCGAAAGCCAAGGCGTTCAGCGTGCCCTTGTTGAGGCGACCTCCGCTGACTTGATCCTTTGGGTTCGGCAACCGAGGCCTGAAGAATCGCCAGCGGATGACTGGGAGGCTCGAATGCAGGCCAGGCACCCGGACTTGGCCGAGTTACCCGCGATTCATGTGCTCAACAAAGCCGACCTTCTTGAGTCCAGTCATCCGATTGGGCCTGAAGATCCCTCATCGCCCTGGATTCCTACCGTTGCCACCAGTGGGCAGGGAGTCGACGAGCTGCTGAGCCAAGTCGCTGCCACCTTGGGAGAGGATTTTCCCGCTTCCGGGCAGCCTGCCGCGATCAACGACAGGCAAATGGAATGCCTGAATCAGATCGTCGACGCGGATGGACGCGAGCAGTTGGTCGCGGCGCTGGAAGCCCTGCGAGGAGTCGTCTAAGACGCAACGGCATAAGGGGACTTGCGAAGAGTCACGAGCATAACAGGGGGGAGCGCCACGTTGGATCGCAACTGGCGTAGTGCACCGTGTCTTCATGCACGTCGTTTTTCGGGTCGTAGTCGTACTCAGGCCTCTCATCGGAACTCGTACGCGTACTCGATCGCGCTGTTTCACTTCCAGCGATAGACCTTCAGGGCTTTCAGGTCGCGAACTAGAAGCAGATCGTTGTGTATCGCCAGGTGAGCCCAGGCATCGTCGGCAACCTTCGATTGGTCGATGATGCTTAGTCGGTCCGCCTCGCCGTCAACCAACAGCAGATCACCAGAATTATCCAAGGCCAAGATGCGGCCCTGGTTGGCGATCATGCTCCAGTACTTGCCGAAAGGCTGGCTGGTCCAGCGGATCTTGCCGTCTTCGATTCCCAACGCGGCCACGCGTTGGTTCTGCAAATGACAGATGATCTGGTCACCGGCAATCACCGGGGACGACATGTAGGCCCTGGTTTTTTGCCGCCAAACCTCGTCGACAGAGAACTTGTCGCCAGATCGACTGACTTGGAACATTTGCGCACGTCCGGTGTGAGCCGACGTAAAGACCCGGTCACCCATCACCAGTGGAGTCAGAATGTTCATGCCTCGAAACGCCTCGATCGGCTCATTCCAAAGCACATTGCCGGTTTCTAGATCGACGCCTGTCAACTCAGACCGTGTTTGAACGACCAGCTGACGCTTTCCGGCAAGCGTCGCAATGACGGGGCTGGAGAAAGCACCGGCACTCATCATTCCACCCGCGTCTTCCAGGGACTTCCAAATCACCTGGCCGGAATCGAGCTTTAGCTTAGCAAGGCAGCCGCCCGTCTGGATGTAGACGGCGTCATCGTCGATCAACGGTGAACACACTCCGCCAAACGATGGCAACGGCGTTCCCAGTTGCTTGGGAAAGTCGACTCGCCAACGTTCGTCGCCCGAGTTGGGATCCAGGCAAACCATCAAGTCACGCATGCCTAGCGTCACCAAGTAGCCATCCACGACGGCCGGGGTGCTTCGGATCCAGCTGCCATTGGAGGCGGCAAAAAACGGGACCGCCATCGCTCCGTCCCACTCGGTTTTCCAGACCTGGTCGCCACTTGCCAAATCCCAAGCGGTGACGCGTTCCCTTGCTTGATCCACCGTTTCGGTCGTAAACACCATCGACCCATGAACGATGGGACCACTGTAGCTTGGCGAAAGTGGACGCTCGTACTCCAGCGACAGTCCATCAAGACTCTCGGGCCAAGTCTGCGGCGGGACGGTTCCGTCGCGACTCTGGCCACGCCACTGGTTCCAACTTGGCTCCACGCCAGACGCCGAGCATGCGAAGCATCCCAACACGACCAGGCAGATCAACGGCCGATGCCGGAAAGCCGTCGCCGTCCATTGCGTGGTTGATCTCGAATCGGCCATCTCAGTTCCTCTCGCCTGCGTGTCAGTCTGAAATCCGCGCGTTCTCGCTCGGAACTCGCAATGGACTATTGCGGGCTGGCTAGGCACCATCTTCGTTGGCAAATCGAAAGGGTCTGAATACGGAGAAACATGCCGGCTTCCTGATCACATTCGGTAAACTGCATTTCGATGCCAGATGCCGACTCGCGACCACTTCGGTCAGATCAGGGGGAGTATCCAAAGTGTCCTCGCAAGATGGCGGAAACGCGCTCCCAAAGCCTCGCGGCTATTTGATCGACTTGGATGGCACTCTCTACGTTGGGGACAAATTGATCGACGGGGCCAGTGACTTCATTCATCGGCTACGCGATCGCGGGATCCCTCACGCCTTTGTCACCAACATCACCAGCCGCCCTCGTGCCCAGGTGCTAGAGCGGATTCGGCAACGTGGGCTCGAGATCGATCCGAATCATGTGTTGACTGCCCCTCTTGCGACGCGCGATTATCTGGACCGCCAGCAGATTTCTGCCTGCTACTACCTGACGTGTCCCAGCTTGATGGAGGATTTTGGCGGCCATCCGCATGTCGAGGACCATGCCGAGGCGGTCGTGGTCGGCGACATGGGGCGCCTGATCACGTTCCAGAGTCTGAACACCGCCTTTCGACTGCTGCTGGACGGAGCCCATTTTGTCACGATGTCTCGCAGCAAGTGTTTTCGCGAACCCGACGGGATCAGTCTGGATGCAGGTTCCTTTGTCGCGATGTTGGAACACGCCAGTGGCCGCTCTGCAGTGACGACCGGCAAGCCGTCTGCGGAGTTCTTTCGTTCGGGGCTCAAGCGGCTTGGATTGTCGGCGTCTGAAGTTGCAATGGTCGGAGATGATTTGGAATCCGACGTTGGCGGGGCTCAACGCGCCGGCATGAGCGGCATTTTGGTGTTGTCCGGAAAGACCCCTCGCATGCCAGACAACACGAAGATACGCCCCGACGCTGTCGTCGATAGCATCGCCGACTGCGTGATCGACTGAGCTTACAACTAGGTAGGGTGAACTGCTGGAGCGAATGAATCGACGCGAGCTGAGGCCACCCGTTTCGGTCTGCCGTTCGCCATCGCTCATCGTCGGGGGCGATCGGATCTCTGCACACTGCGCCGAGTAGCTATACTCTCGTCCATCACCAGCTCAGGTCGTCGGAGAACCGGCCCGCGAGCTACGGCATGGGACAGGTCTGGATAGCCCGCAGATGCGTGACGACGGCAAGAAGCGATGAGCGACGAGAGTGACCGAACGCAGTTGAACTCTCGAATTGAATTAGCGCTCGACGCCGTTCTCCCAACGTCCATCAGCGAGAATCTGAACGCAACCAACTCGGTCACAAGCGGATCTGAAGCGAGAGTTTCCCCCGACGCAGTCCCTGAGCTCGGCGATCGCTTTCAAGTGGAGAGCGTCTTAGGGGAAGGCGGGTACGGCCGAGTCTTCAAAGGGTTCGATCAGCAACTTCAGCGTCCCGTTGCTATCAAGGTTCCGCACCGATATCGCGTCGAGTCACCCGCCCAGTTGGCTCGTTACCTGGACGAGGCCCGTATCGTCGCCAAGCTAAGTCATCCGTCGGTTGTCTCGGTACATGACGTTCTGGTCACCGACGACGATGTTCCGTGCATTGTCTCGGAATACATCGATGGGATGAGTTTGGGGCAAAGGATGCGTCGAGATCCGATGACGCTTCGCGGAGCGCTGCAAGTCCTGTGCGTGATCGGTCGAGCCCTTGGATATGTCCACGCACAGGGAATCGTTCATCGTGACGTCAAGCCGGGCAACATACTGCTTAACGCTCGCGACCAACCCTTCTTGACTGACTTCGGACTGGCTCTGCGCGATGAGACGGTGATTTCAAAGCGATCGCGTGTCGGAACGCCGGCGTACATGAGCCCCGAACAGGCGCGCGGTGAAAGCCATTTGGTTGACGGAAGAAGCGACATCTACAGCTTGGGCGTCGTGCTTTATCAGATGTTGACGGGCCAACGACCGTTTCGTGCTGAAGACGACGAATCCTTGGTGTACAGCGTCTTGCATCGCGAGCCGCGACCGCCAAGGCAACTGAGTGACGGGATTCCTCGCGATCTGGAGCGGATCTGCCTCAAAGCGTTGTCCAAACGGGCGTCGGATCGCTACCCAACGGCCAACGATTTTGTCGAAGACCTTCAGCTTTTCCTGACCGACCATGGCCAGGCTTTGTCCGGCAGTGCGATGCGTACCCAATCGTCGCCGGTCGAGCTGTCAGGAATCGTCTCGGGAGTCATGCCGCGAGGACTGCGTTCTTTTGACCGCCATGACGCCGACTTTTTCATGCGATTGATACCTGGTCCTTACGATCGCGATTGGGTTCCCGAGTGTTTGCGATTTTGGCAGCGACGGATCGTCGGACCCGACGAGTCGGAGTCGCCCCGCATTGGAGTCCTTTACGGCCCCTCGGGTTGCGGCAAGTCCTCGTTCGTTAAAGCCGGCCTGATTCCATTGCTGGGTGATGCCGTGTCAACGGTGTTTATCGAGGCAACCCAGGATCAGACCGAGACGCGACTGCTGCGTGGGATTCGCAAACGGAGTCCACACCTAAAACTCAATCAAGACCTGACCGAATCGCTCCTTGAAATTCGCCGCCATGCGGATCGCCAGCGACGGCCCAAGCTGCTACTGGTCATCGATCAATTCGAACAGTGGCTTCACGGGCGAAGCGATGAGGAGATGCGCGAGCTGGTGACGGCACTCAGGCAGTGCGATGGCCAATCGATTCAGTGTCTGCTGTTGGTTCGTGATGACTTCTGGCTCGCATTGACGCGATTCATGTCCGAGCTTGAGATCCCCGTCCGCCAGAACCACAACGCTGCCATGGTGGATCTGTTCAGCCCATCCCACGCGCGCAAAGTGTTGGAGGAGTTCGGAGTCGCCTACGATCGGATTCCATCCAAGGTCGACGAGCGAACCGCTGAG
>JBCCUO010000225.1:0-6411 GCA_039196805.1 Planctomycetota bacterium
CGATCCAGCAATCGGAAGCAGCGGGTTGCGGAGGCTGATCCTCAGCATCGGCACGTAGATGTTGTCGCAGACCCACTGCAGTCCTCGTGTGGATCTGGCGTTGGCCCAACTGAGCAGGAATCCAAGTGGTCGAATCGGATACGTCAATACAGCGATCAGCCGGAAGAATCCGTGATGGGTGTGGGCCAAGTGACATGGTAAGACAAACGTGCTTTCCCAAAGCGAGATCAACAACATGGCGATCACGGCGAATGGAATCACCGCCATGAACTTGCCCATCACGCCGCTGACGAAAAACATCGGAGCGAAAGCGATGACCGTAGTCGCGATCGACGCGGTCACGCTGGGGAGTACTTCGGTTGCTCCGTCAACGGCCGCCGTGGTCAACGTCTTGCCCATCTGCCGGTGCGCGTGAATGTTCTCGCCAATCACGATCGCGTCATCGACCACGATTCCCAATGCGACCAGGAATGAAAACAGGCTCAACATGTTGAGTGTCTGGTCGCCCAAGGCAAGGAACGCGCCGGATCCCAAAATCGTGATCGGGATCCCAAGGGCCACCCAAAACGCCAGCCGTAACTCCAGAAACAGCGCCAAGACCAAGAAGACAAGACACAGTCCTTGCATGCCGTTTCGCAGCAACAATTCCATGCGATCACGCACGTCGAGGCTGGTATCGCCCCACAGCACAAATCGATAACCGGGCGGAAGCTCGGTCCGTGCAACATAGTCTTGCACCTGATCAACCAATGCCAGCAGATCCTCACTCTTGGTCCGCTCGACATTGACGACCATCGCCGGCTCGCCGTTGATTTCACCACGACTGGTCGTGTCTTCAAACTCATCGCGCACGGTACCAATGTCGTTGACGGTCAGCACAACACCGCCGTCCTGAGTGATCAGCGGGAGTTTTCCGATCGTCTCTCCGACACGTCCCTTGTTTTTCGCCCTCAGCAGAACTTCTTGCCCCTGCGACTTTAACGCCCCGCCAGGCAGTTCGATGTTGTGAGCCCTCAGCGTGTTGGCGACCGACTCGAGCGTCAGGTCGTATTCGCGCAGCTTTGACTCAGGAATCTCAACATCGATCTGGTAGGGTCGCGTGCCCATGATCGATGCGGAGGAGACGGTCTTAAGTTGCAGGATGTCATCACGAACGTCTTCGGCAATTTCCCGAAGACGCAACTCGCTTTCCCGTGTCCTCTCAGCCGGACCGACGACCCCAACACGGATGGCGGCTTCGCGGAACGTGATCTGCTGGATCTCAGGATCTTCAGCCAGCGCGGGGAAGCTGGGAATGCGGTTCACTTCACGGTCGATTTCCGACATGATCTTCTGCACGTCCGGAACGTCACTACGAAGCTCGGCCAACACATAACCGCCTCCTTCGCGAGCAATCGACGTGACCTTTTTGATGCCATCGATCGAACGAATTGCCTCCTCGATCTTCTGGCAGATCGCTTCCTCGGTATCGGTGGGCGTCGCTCCTGGATACGCGACCGTCACCATCACGACTTCCAGCTCGAACTCTGGGAAGACCTCTCTGCGAAGCCCCGCCATCGAAGCACCGCCGACCACCAGCAACGCCAACATCAAGACGTTCATACCGGGGGTACTCTTGATGGCCCATGCGATCAAACGATTCACCAGCGTGACTCCGAAACGTCTTTAGAAGTTGGTTGGTTTGTACGGGGAACCGGTGCGAGACGGCCGAGATTCACCAGAAGTGACGATCGAACAGTTAGGGCGTATCCATGCCCGTTCGGACGGGCGGACTACCGAACTGGCCAGCGGCTCTGCTGATCTGGCCAGTGGCAGCACGCGCCGCAAGCCCCTCAACTGGAACCGAACCGAGAGGCGAAAGCACGACGTACGAGTCTTCGGGAAGAGATCCTTCCGGGACCTCGCAAATCCACAGACGCGCCGAAGGATCGTCCGCGTCCCCCGGCGATCCGTTGCCGTTGTCGATCGTTAGGGCATCGATCGGAATCACATTCTCTTGAATCGTCACCAGACCGGGCACCCACTCGGCGAGATCGAACGAGTCATCGGTCGCTTCTGATGACTCAGAGTTCGCAGGATTGCTGGCATTGGATTCAACGGTTTCCTTCGTCGGCGGCGATTTTTCGGTGTCGCCTTCGGTGACCTGCCGCTGCTTCTGTGATTCCCGATCCCGAACGTCCTGAATGACATCGTTTTCTGCCGCGAATTGCCATATCCGGTTGCCCGGTTTGAGCGCGCGGGCAGGAAGAACCACCAAGGATGCCTGTGTCTCAATCTCCAGTCGAACACGGACAAACATGCCACGGACCAAGGCCAGGTCGGCGGGTGTTTCCTGCGTGCGATTGGCGGGGTCCCGATACTTGTTGGGTTCATCCACGACAATCCGAACCGGAACCGTTCGCGTCTGCGTGTCGAGTCCGATCCCGTCGTAGCCGAGTAGACGGCCTGCCCAGCGATAGACGGTCGTCCCACCCCGGCCGGCTACTTCGTACTCGATGCTCGCGGGTGTTTCGGGAAGCTGGTAACCGGCAGCCGAATGATCTCCTCCGTCATCGGATTGTTGCATGATCCAATAGAGCTGATCGACACGCAGCTTGACGGCCACTTCCGCTTTGGACGTGTCCTCGATCGTGACGATCGGGTTGCCTCGCGCGACGAAGGTGTTCAGTTCTGCGTCCTCGCGAACGATCACTCCGTCGATCGGCGCTCGGATCTGCGTTCGTTCCAAGTTGACTTCCGCCGATCTCAATTGGGTCGCGGCCAACCTCTCAGACGCTTCCAATCGTACCCTGCGTTTGGACAGCAACTCCAGATTGTTGTCGTAACTGACCTGTTGTTGCGTCGCTTGCAGAACGGCGCGTTGAGCTTGATCCATTTCCTTGCTGCTGGCGAACCCTCGCGGCAACGAACTCAAACGCTGGACCTCTTTCTGCTGAAGCTCCACGTCCTGCTTCGCCACATCGAGCTGGCGGCGAACGTTGACCATCTCTTGGTCCAATTCACGAATCTGCTCGTACGCCTGCTCCTTTTGCCGAGTCAGCCGTTCGACCTCCAACTTGTAGTCGGTATCGTCGATGCGGACCAACAACTCATCCTTGGAAACAAACGTGCCCGCTTCGCAAAGCGGTGACTTGAACACGATCTTGCCTGCCACTTCCGTCGCCAGTGTCGCTTCGCGGAAGGGCACGACCGTCCCGTCGGTTTCCAGATGGAGCTTACGCCCCGTCTCGGCCAGACTCTGAACGCGATGAACCTCAACCGAAGGGAACGACTGAACAATACCGCGATCCGACAGGTCGGGCGGCGGTAGCGTCACGGGAGCGACGGTGCCCAGAGCCGCGACCGTTGCCGCGCCAATGGCAAGCAACAAAAGCGGAATCAAGTAATTGAATAGGAAGCTCGACTTGCTCAGATCTTGGTTCGCTCCCTCTACGATGTTCACTGGAGTCTTGCCGTCCTTCCAGACGTTGTTGCCGTTCACGGAGCCGGGATAGGAGTCAGGCGGCGAGGCCTCGGTGACGGGGCCGGTGGTTTGCGCGGTGGAAGCCGGCGTTTCGGTACTCACTCGTTCTCTCGTTGGTTCGATGAATCAAGATCGGGTGCCTTGGGGAAGACACGGCGGTCGTTCTTGTGTTCGTTCCGCAGCCCCAGTTCTTTTCCCGAAGCCACTAAGCCACTACCGGAATCCGCAGATGCGGACGTCTGTCTGGCGATCGCACGAGCGCCCGCCAAGCTGACTTCAAAAATGTGCTCCGCAAGGGCATCCAGGTGAAAGTGCTCCGCCAACTGCTCGCTGCTGAACAGACGCTTTACGACGGGTCCGCTAACGCGGTAGTACAAGCACTGCCCCACCACGCTAAGCGCCAACTGGTCGAATCGGTGTTGGGGGATCGGTCGACCAGCCACACGGTGGAGGCATTCATTCAGTGACTCCAGCATGGGTCGAAACATCCCCTCGACAAGATCGCTAAGCGCCTCTGTCGGCTGATGAATTTCACGCATGATGATCTGTGAATGCCAACTGGTGGGGTCGCAGTTCAACATGTGCGACAGCATGCCGCGAATGAATTGCCGCAAACTCTCCTCCGGCTCCAGCGATTCCAACCGCTCTTGGCTTCCAGCCAACTCGGAGCCCCCTTCGCATTCACGCTGCGACAGGATCTCCGCGATCACAGACCGATAGAGGCCCATTTTGTCGCCGAAGTAATAGGCGACCGAAGCGACGTTGGCGGTGGCTAGCGAGCAAATCTCGCGTACGGTCGCCCCTTCGTACCCCTGTGCCGCAAACACGTTGCCCGCCGCCGCCAGAATGCGAGTTCTGGCGTCCTGGCTCTCGCCCGCTCGAGCTGCGGTACTGGGCTTAGCGAGTTTACTTGGCTGGGTGGTCACGTCGGTCGTCAGGATGCCAAGGAACGGTCACGAGTTGGCGATTTAAACAAGTGTTTAAAACAATCGTTTAATTTGTCCTCGTGTCAATGGCTACTTCACCGATTCTTGCCTCAATTCGGTGTCGAACGCGGGAGCGAAGCCATCCGCGTGACCGGCCGCTGCGCTTCCGATTCGATCCAGGCCCAAGCTTGCCGACCTACCCGGCTGACCGTCTGCAACCAAGGCACATTCCGGTCGGCATCCTGAGCTTCGATGACCGGGAGGCCTTCCGTGGCGTCGGCCCGCGCCAATAGAGCGCGCACCGCATTGGGTTGGGCAGGCTTGGGAGCGGCACCGTTCGGCTGACGCCCCGAAGCGAGCCATTGCCCGGAGCTGACCGCAGCCTGACTCACTGCTTGGTCCAACTGCGAACTCAGCTCGGCCCACTGACCGCCCAGGTGCAGGGGCGATACCCATTCGCGACGATCGGTCAGCCAAGTCCACGTTGCCATTGCCCGCGATGAGAAGCGTTTCCAAGCTTCAGCCGATGCAATTTCAGATTCCGGGTCGGGCGCTGTTTCGGTCGCCGATTCACTCCACATCGGATCCCCGTCCACGCAGTTGACTTGTGGACGCAGGCAGAAAGGCTTGGACGTCAATGGAAACAAACTCCAAACGCGTTGGTCACTCGCCTCCATGTCGTACGGCATGTAGTCTTCGTCCAAAGTGATGATCATCGCCGAAGTGCCTAGGAACCGTCGCTTGTACCATGCTGTCTTCAACGCGGCGGCCACCTGACCCGGATCGATGTCCACGCTGTCACTTGGGCCGTAGTGTTCGACGTCGTACGGCTCCATCAGTGCGATACTCTCCAGTTGATGACGAATCAAGTCTTCCGTCGTTACCAAGTCAAATCGCTCGTCGCTGCGATGAGTCCAGTCGACAGGCAGTTGCTCCCCTCCCGTGCGTTCTCTTGTTGAGTGCGGTTGCCTGGAGCCCGAGAGGGTACTCACCATTCCACCCGAGAGACTGACCACATCAAGCGACGCGTCGTCGTGTGGGATCGATTCATAGTTGGGTGACGTCTCAGGAACAGGCTGCCACCATTGATGCAAGGCAACCACGTCTTCCAGGGAGCTGCTCTTGCCCGTGCGGACCATCGCAAACGGCTCGATCAGTTGCTGAACGTTGACACCAAAATGCGATGCGGTCTTGCTGGCCACAGCGGCAACGGCAGCCGCGATCGAACGATTGGTCGATGGAACGGTAGGTTCCGCTGACGATTCCCGTGGCTGCCGGTCGCCAGGCTGTTGCCAGCGCGCGGGGAATGTATCGTGAGTCCCGAGCGATGCTTGGTCAGGCGACGGAATCGACTCGACGGTTTCGGCAATCACCGGAGCCTGGTTGGCAGCTGAATCGACCAACAGGCTGAATGCCGTGCCATCGCCGGCAACGTGATGAAGTAGCCGGTGCAGATCAGTGCTCAATGAAGACGTGATCGACCGAGCGTCGGCATCCGATCGCTCGTCGGCTGCCGGACGGCGAACGCGCGTCGCGGAATCAAAGCCCGGCGTTCGAGCCAGGTGCAGGGGCGTAAATGCCTCCGCAGGCGACGTCTCGCAGAACTCCCAGTCGGACGTCTCGAAGGCGGTCGCGGTCGTCAGGCTAGTGGACCATCCACCGGCTGAGACCAGACAAACCAAGGCCAGTCGACGAAGGCGGTGGGACAGCTTCCGATACATCACGTCAATCCTTTTGACAGACACACAGCCGAGCCTTGGTGGGCAGACCAGGCGATTTCCGATCGCCATGGAATGGACTCGGCGGCACCGCCAGCAAGGCGGGCAAGTGTGGGGTTCCTCTTCTGGTGATCAATATCGTCGACCTTGCCGGTGAGGCTTGCCCGTCCGATGAGCAAAAGCGTAACGTTGATCGATGACCGTTCCGGTCGTGATGGTTGGGCGTGAGTGTGGAGCGATAAGCTATCAGCGGTCAGCGGTCAGCGGTCAGCGGTCAGCGGTCAGCGGTCAGCGGTCAGCGGTC
>JBCCUO010000226.1:0-6351 GCA_039196805.1 Planctomycetota bacterium
CCAAGCTTGCCGTGGGCGCCCGCACGTCTGGTTTACACTGTTGACTCCTTCGCCTGCACACCCTTCAACTCGTGATCAATTCTGAAGATGAATCGACTGGTCTCCATTTTCATTTCTGGGCTCCTGCTAGCGTGCACATTGGGAGCCGGAACGCTCAGCGCAGCCGAGTTCCAGCTTCGCGACGGCGACCGCGTGGTCTTGCTGGGCGACGGTTTGATCGAGCAGGAGCAATACCACGGCTGGCTGGAGTTGGCATTGACGACCGCGTTTGCCGACCGAGACGTCACATTCCGCAACCTGGGCTGGAGCGCCGACACTCCTGCTGGCGACTCCCGGTTTGGTTTGAGCTTGGTCCAGGCTGGAAAGGAGCCTGAGGGGGAAGGTTGGAGACAGCTGGGGCTGCAGTTGGAGCAAGCCAAGCCAACCGTCGTAATCCTGGGATACGGCATGGCCAGTTCATTGGAGCTTGGGCCGGACGGTATGGATGCGTTTGGCAAGCAATACAAACGGCTCATCCAGAAGCTTCGATCGATCACCCCTGATGTTCGCCTGGTCTTCCTTTCGCCGCTGCAACGACTCGACGATCCGGCTCAGGCACCCACCAATCAGGATCATGGCGCGACCCTGCGTCAGTACAGCCGTCTAATCAAGGAAATCGCCTTGGGCGAAGATGGGCTTTTCGTTGACTTGCGAGACACCGCCTCCCAAGCCAGTCAGCGCAAGGATGCGATTCACCTCAACGACGCCGGGTATCAAGAACTGGCGGCAACCGTCCTCGGTCAGTTGCATTTGAATGCACCCGAGATTCGTGACAACGCAGGCGCCGATCAGTTGCGCGAAGCCATTCTGCGAAAGAATCAATTGTTCTTCCATCGATCACGTCCCGCCAATATGGCCTACGTCTTCGGATTTCGCAAACACGAACAGGGCCAGAACGCGGTTGAGATCCCACAATTCGATCCGCTGATTGCCGCCGAAGAGAAGGTGATTGCAAGCCTGCGTGGACTAAATGGGGTGCTATCGGATGCACCTGAGAAAAGGACGCAATCAAAGTACGCGGAATTCACGCCACAGCCCACACCACAGTTCACAGTGGGCGAGGGTTTGGAGGTGACGCTGTGGGCCGAGAACCCGCAGTTAAACAAGCCGATTCAAATCAACTTCGATCCTTCCGGTCGTTTGTGGGTCGCCAGCAGTGAGGCGTATCCGATGATCGAAGTGGGCCAAACCGCCAACGACAAGGTGATCGTCCTGGAGGATACCGATTGTGACGGAAAGTCCGATCAGTCGACCGTGTTTGCCGATGGCCTCCTGATCCCGACGGGCGTGTTGCCAGCGCAAGGAGGCGTCTATGTCGCGCAGAGTACCGACCTGCTGTTCCTGGAAGACACCAATGGCGACGGCAAGGCCGATAAAAAGACGCGAGTCTTGAGCGGCTTTGGCACCGAGGACACGCACCACAACCTGCACACATTGCGTTGGGGTCCCGACGGCCGTCTGTACATGAATCAATCGGTCTACACGCGGACCGACGCCGAAACTCCGCGTGGTGTGACTCGCCTGAAGGCGGGTGGCGGCTTTCGTTTCGATCCACGTAGTCGCCGGATGCAGGTGTTGTTCCGCGGACTGTGGAACGCCTGGGGGCATCAGTTCGACGCGTACGGCCGGTCATTCATGACGGACGGTGCCGGATTTCAGGGTGTTGCCTACGTTTTTCCCGGTGCCGCGTTTCATCCGGTGCCAGATGGACGCCCAACGCTGGGCTTGATCAGCCCGGGCAACTATCCCAAGTTTTGCTCGGCCGAGATCGTTCAAGGAGATGCGTTTCCCCGCGACTGGCAAGGCTCGCTAATCACATGTGACTTTCGGGCCAATCGTGTCACTCGTTTCAAGCTAGTTGAGAAAGACGCCGGATTCGCTACCGAGCAGCAAGCTGATCTGCTTCGCACATCGGCCAGCTCGTTTCGTCCGATCGATGTCAAGCAAGGGCCTGATGGGGCGCTCTACATCGCTGACTGGTCCAATCCGATTATCAATCACGGCGAAGTCGACTTTCGTGATCCTCGACGCGACCGTTGGCACGGCCGAATTTGGAGGGTCGCCTTCAAAGACGCCAAGTCGAAGCAGCCGGTTGATCTTGCCAAACAGTCGACCGCCGACTTGTTGGATCAGCTGACGTCGAATGATCGTCACCATCGGGACCAAGCGCGACGTGTCTTGGTTTGGCGCGCCGATGAAACCGCAAGTCTACTGAGACCGTGGGTGTCAGTGCAGGGCAGGGCGGAGGACCGACTGCAAGGGCTTTGGCTCTCTCAAGCCATCAATCGACCCGATCCCGAGTTGCTGGACCAGTTGTTGGTCGACGCAGATGCCAACGTTCGCGCGGCGGCCGTGCGAGTGCTGGCCGATTGGTCCGATCCTGACTCTGACATGGCTGGACGAATGACGACGGACCAGGCGACCAAGCGGTTCGCCAAGGCGGTCGTCGATGAACATCCTCTGGTACGGTTGGAGGCGATTTGTGGACTCAGCCGGCAGCGATCCTTTGCCGCGGCACGCCTGGCACTTGATGCCTTGGAGAAACCGGTCGATCGATTCATCCAGTTTGCATTGGCAAAGTTGGTACGAAGTCAGTCCGAGTCCTTGATCCAGGCGATCGAAACGGGGCAATGGATTGCATCGGAGAACGACCCGTTGGCGACCCGCCGGCTGGAGTTCGTGCTGACCTCGGTGCCTCCGGCTCAGGCGTCCAGGTACCTCGAGCAATTCTTGGATCGCAGCGCGATTCCAGCGGATGGAAGCGGCCCTTGGATTTCGTTGATCGGCAAGGCTGGCGGGCCGGATGAGCTGGCGCGGCTGGTAAGGCAAGCCTCCAGCGGTGGTCTCAGCGCAGACGCGACCGTGCGGGCGCTCAGCGCGCTCTCGGATGCTCAGAGGCTGCGAAAGACGCGTCCGGCTCAGGGGCGCGCCTTAGTTGCCAAGTTGTTTGATCACTCGGGGGACACGGTTCGAGTGGCTGCGATTCGCCTGGCAGGTGTTTGGAAGCTGGCTGGCCAGATGAAGTCGATCAGCCGACTGGTCGAAGACGAAGGGCAGCCCGATGCGGTGCGTTTGGCTGCGATTGGGGCCCTGGGGATGATCGGCGGCGAGGCTGCCAAACAGCAGATGCTAAAGTCCCTGGATCAGCTGGCTGACTCCGACCGCCAGCAGCTGGTCGCGAAGGCACTGGGGGAATTGTCCAAGCTGGATGCGAAAGCAGCGGTGGAACCTTTTTTGCGATTGCAAACTGAGATCCAAGAAGAATCGCAAGCGACGCTGCTTTGGCGATCGATGCTGGCTGGTCGCAATGCGGACAAGCACTTGGCGGGCGCCCTTGGTTCGGCGGCGATGACCAAATCGTTCGCGACCACTGGTCTGCGAGTCGCTCGCGAGGGAGGTCGCGATGCGCCGGAGTTGGTGGCGGCCCTACTGCCGCTGTCTGGGCAAACCATTACCGCGGACCAAATGACTCCAGAGCAGATGCGCGAGCTTGCTACCAAGGCCTTGAAGGAAGGCGATCCACACGCGGGTGAAGTGGTCTATCAGCGGGAGGCTCTGGCATGCGTCAGTTGCCATGCGATCGGCGGCTTTGGTGGCAGGGTCGGCCCCGACATGACCAGTTTGGGGGCAAGCGCACCCATCGATTATTTGGTCGAGTCGTTGTTTGATCCCAATGCCAAGATCAAAGAAGGCTATCACAGTGTGATCGTGGTGACCGAAGACGACCGGGTGCTGACTGGCATTGAAGTTGAGAACGGCGATGACGAGTTGGTCTTGCGAGATGCCCAGAACAAGTTGGTACGGATCTCTCAAGCGGAAGTGATCGGTAAGAAGGCGGGCAAGTCGCTGATGCCGGCTGGATTGTTGGATCGCGTCTCGATGCAGGATCAGGTGAACCTGGTGAGTTTTCTTTCCCGATTGGGTAAGCCAGGTCCGTTTGACGCCAGTCGCGGCGGTGTGGCTCGCGAGGTTGCGGTGCTGGCGGGAACCCACCGAGTGGAGCAGGGTGGCGGTGCAGAAAAGATCGTTTCCGGCAAGTACGACGTTGGCTGGAAGCCGTTGATGACGCTGGTGGATGGATCGATCAAAGGACAGACGCTTCGTCAGTTGACTGTGCAGCCGATCAACATCTCGCTCATCCACGTCTACTTGCGAACCGAGGTCGAAGTCGATTCTTCGCGGACCGTCCGTTTTGTCGTCGAGGGTCCCGATCAGGCGGCCGCTTTCTGGGACGGAACCCAGCTCAACGGGACGAACGAGTTTGCGTTGGAAGCTCAGCCAGGCAAGCACACTGTGCTGATTCGGCTGGATGCCCGAGATCTGCCGGACGTTGCGCGGATTCGGTCCACCGACGTGACGTTTTTGCCCTCCAGCTAGGCTCGCAGGGCGGATTTATCGCCCCGCGATCGCCGTTTGGCGGTTACAATGCGGCACTTCCGACACCTCGCAGATCGTCCGTGGCGACGCTTCCGGACGCTGCCCCCCACCCACTGACCTTCCTCGACGAGGACTTCTTCGCATGGACCAGAATTCAGATCGCCGCGGTTTTTTGAAGACAACGACCGCCGTCGCCGCAGGCGCCGCTTTGACCAACACCATCGCCAAGACGGCTCATGCTGCCGGCAGCGACGAAATCAAGTTTGTGGTCATCGGCTTTGGTGGTCGTGGCAGTGGTGCAGCCGACAACATCATGAAGACCAAGGGGAACGTGAAGTTGGTTGCGATTGCGGATGCTTTCTACGAAGCCCCCAAACAGAAACTCGAGAAGCTGCGGAAGCGTCACGGTGAGAAGGTCGCTGTTTCCGACGACATGATCTTTACCGGGTTGGATGGCTACAAAAAGGCGATCGATCAAGACTGTGATCTCGTCGTCATCGCAACGCCCCCTGGCTTCAAGCCGATGCAGTTTGAGTATGCGGTCGAAAAGGGCAAGCACATCTTCATGGAGAAGCCAGTGGCTTCGGACGCACCGGGCGTCAAACGAGTCTTGGCTTCGGTGGAAGCGTCAAAGAAGAAAAACTTGATGGTCGGTATCGGGCTGCAGCGCCGGCACGAGCCAAAGTACATGGAAACCGTCGACCGACTGCACAGCGGTGCCATCGGCGACATCCTGGCCTTGAGGGTTTATTGGAACGGGAACGGTATCTGGTACCGCAACAAGTCGGAAGGCATGAGCGAGATGGAGTTCCAGTGCAATAACTGGTACCACTTCAACTGGCTGTGCGGCGATCAGATTTGCGAACAGCACATTCACAACTTGGATGTTGGTTGCTGGGTCAAGGGTGAGTACCCCGTCGAATGCAACGGGATGGGTGGCAACGGTCAGCGTGAAGGCGGTGACGGCAAGATGTCACAGATCTTCGATCACACGTTCTGTGAGTACACCTTCGCTGATGGCACCAAGATGTTCAGCCAGGGCCGCCACCTGTCGGGCGGATGGAAGCAAATCGCGGAGTACGCTCACGGTAGCAAGGGGACCGCGAATCCCGCCGGCACGATCTCGGGAGCTACCGAGTGGGCCTTCAAGGGCAAGAGTGGCAACGGTCACCAGCAAGAGCAGCACGACTTGATCGAAGCTTTGATGGAAGGCCGGATCTACAACGAGGGCGAGTACGGTGCCAAGTCGACCTTCACGGCGATCTTGGGACGCGAGGCCTGCTACAGCGGCAAGGTCGTCAAGTGGGACGAGCTGATGGAAAAGGGACGTGACCTGGCGCCCGGCATCGACGACTACACGTTGCAGTCGACGCCGCCTGCAGTCCGCGGTAAGGACGGAGCCTACCCGGTTCCCGTCCCAGGCGAATACAGCCCGTTCGCCTAGCCCGCTGAAGCGCAGCGAAACGCGCCGCCGAGTTGATAACGAAGCTCGGCGAATCGCAACTAGATCCGCCGCCAAACTCGTAGCGGAACTCGCGGAGAGTTTCGGCGGCGCAGATTCACCCCCTTCATCGATCGCGGGCGACTGTCGAGAGATCACTCCGTGATCCCGAGCCGCCCTCGTACCGCGAAGCGATCGAGCGGACCATTCAGTTTCTTCAGCTGCGAAGCAGCGGTCTTCGTTAGCCTGGGATGCGAGTCCCAGGACAGCGACACACCACTCCTCGGTTCACGCGTGTTGTCTGTCACGCCACTGGGACTTCGTCCCAGCCTGTCGAAAACCACCGCTTCGCGGTTTCGGAATTCGGGCGCAGAGCCGAACCTTCGGAGAAGGCGGGCCGCTTTGTCGAGAGATCACACCGTGATCCCGAGCCGCTCTCGCACCGTGAAGCGTTTCATCCGGCCAGATCGTAGCGGACTCCGCGAAGGGTTTCG
>JBCCUO010000227.1:0-6345 GCA_039196805.1 Planctomycetota bacterium
AGGCAGGCCAGGCCGATTGTGCGTCTTCTCAATCCGCGGTTGCGCAGGTCTCGATGACTGCGGTCATCGGCAGCTACCGTGGTTACACTTCGGCGGTCATGCAGATCCTCCGTGATCTGGATTGTTACACGGGTGACTGCGACTTCGAGGCATGGACGGGGTACTCGACCTTTGAAGATGCCTATTTGCGTCGCTGTTGTTTACGTTGCTTTGATGAAAGGGAGGGGAACTTTCGACTTCTGGAAACACGATCCGATCGAGAATGCATCCTTGGTCGGTGGGCAAGTTGGGCAAGGCGTAGGGCGGTGCTAGGCAGACATAGAATGGTCGCGGCCAAGCATCCGTCTCTCTGCATGCTCGTCAATGAGCTTGTCGTCTCTTGGACATCCATCGCCAAGTCTTTGCCTAAGCTGATCTCCGTCGATCGGCCGGTCTCGGAAATCTGTGAATCGTGGAAGAACGCCCGAACGCCTCATGGGCATCCTTGGTGGCCTCGTAAGGACATCAGGCAGGCGGTCGAGACTCTGATTGAGACACGTGACACGACCCTTCGTCGGTACGAACATCACACACTACCGATCGAACATCTAAAGGGCGACCCGGACACAGCGATCGAGCAACTAGCGTCCTATATCCAGGCTTCCCCAGACCGCGTTGGCAGCGCCGTCAAGCAATTCAAGTTGTCTGAAAGAAATGCTGCCACTCGACGGCAAGGTGTCGTTCCCGATGCTCTCGAGGGTGATTCTCGCGGTTCGCACCGTGAACGCATTAATCGCATGAGAGCGATCATCTCTAGCCAATTCGCGGACGTTGAGGTGAGAAAAGACCATGGAAGTCTCCCAATCTCTCACATCTTATGCGTGATTCTGACATTCAATGAACGTGTTCGACTTCCGGACACGGTGCGTCACTATCGTCAGCTTGGTGTGGATCGATTCGCGATTCTTGACAACGGTTCAGATGATGGCACATGCGATTGGGCGTCCGATCAACCCGATGTCGACCTGTTTCGGATCCGCCATCCCTTCCGGAATTCGTTCGGCGGTGCCGGTTGGATCAGTGGGATCGTCCGCGAGTTCTATGGGGTTGGGAGATGGTCAATCTATTCGGACGCCGACGAGCAGTTGGTCTATGACGGCTGCGAATCACATGGCCTGCATCAGCTTACTGCTGCTCTGAAGCGAGCCCGAAAAGACTCGCTACCCGCCGTAATGGTCGACATGTACTCTGACAAGGGCTTTCTAACGACACTGCACCACGAAACAGAACGACTGATGGACACATGCCCGTGGTTCGATGGCTCCGGCTATCAACGGACAGAGATCGAGGAAGATTCAAACAGCGGACCGCCTAGGGTTACCTGGTCCGGGGGCGCCATGGAACGCGTCTTCGGTGCGCCAGTGGGCTGGTTGGCAAAGATCCCGCTTGTCTATTGGAGGGCCGATACCCAGTACTGGAACCCGCACGTAGTGCACCCCTTCGAGAACAATCTATCGAGACCGTGTGGCGCGGTCCTCCATTTCAAGTTGCTTTCCGACTTCGCGGAGATGGTCAGTCGGGAGTCGGATCGCGAGCAGCATGCCGAGAATGCCAGAAAGTACAAGAATTTCCAATCGGTCATTGCACAAAAGGGCAACCTATCTCCGTTCTATTCAGCTAGCGTGCGCTATCGGGATTCGAAGGATCTTGTTGCGGCAGGCCTCATTGACCGAATTCGATGGGCCTAGTACACGATTATACAGTCTGCGTTTCGTACCCATCTGCCCAAACACATTCAGCCGACGGTCAACGCGACCAGGAACCTGGCGAATCATCTGGTTCTTTATCGTCGACGACCTGTACTGCATCACAAGCGAGTGACGAAGCGACCGATTCTCAGCCGCAACCAAGTTAAGAACTGTCGCTTGAAACGTCCGTTGCATATGCCATGTTTCAAATCCCTTTGCGCGGCACAAACGCGCCGGCTGTTGGGTTCTGGTTACGTTTTTGGCCGTCGATGTCCGTGCTGGTCGCGTGTTCCGGATCGGCTTGGCCGACGAATGGTGAGTCCGCTCGCAACGCTGCGCTGCGACGCGTACCGTTCCAGTCCGCGTCGACGAAGTCGGAGAGTCCGTTTCCTTTCGCGAATCCCTCGCTGACTGCTCCCACCACTCGGCCGGTAACCAGATTTCCGCTGATCGTTACGTCAGCCGAACCGCGAGGAAATCGGACGGCGTCTCCGCCGTCGCTGTAGAGCACGTTGTTCACGAGGAACATTCCATCGCGTCCATTCCAGCTGATTAGATTCACAGCACGTCCCTTGGCGAGGATCGTATTGTGAATCAGCGACAATCCGCGAGACTTGCCCTGATGATCCGTGCTGGCGAAGCCCGTACCGCGTGGAGCCATCACAAGGTTATTGCGAACGATTGCTTCCCCTTGCATCTGCATGACGTTGTCGTTGCTTCGGTAGCAGACGTTCCGTTCAATCAAGTTGATGCCGTTGCCGCTGGTTCCGTAGGCGATGATGCAGGGGTAATTCGTGTCATGAACGTGATTGCCGATGATCCAGTTGTGGTGTGATCCCTGTTTGACCTCAATCCCGTCACCCTGGGTGCCTCGACAGTCGTGAACGTGATTGTTCGCGATGACCGAGTAGGACATCACGGCCTTCCCATGATTTGCACCCAAATACATTGCTTCCCCGGTCGCGTTCGGATGGACGAAATCGTGGAAGTGATTGCTGGTGATGAAGAGGTGACTTGTATCGCGGCTGTTGGCGGTGACGCCCTCGGCGCCGCTGTGGTGCAGATGGCATTGATCGAGCCAGAGGTGATGGCAGTCGTAGAACCGGATCAAGGTGCTGCCACCAGTCAGTTCCAAGTGGCGAAAACAGACGTACTGGGTGGTTGAACGTTCACCCACCGTCATCACGTTCTGCAAGGCATCTGGCCGGGTGATGGTTGGTGGTTCATCCTTACTCTTGGCAACAATCCAAATCGGTGCCTGCTTGGTCCCGCGCAAGTTGACCGACCACTTGGCGGCGACCGAATAGCGACCTGGAGCGATCTCAAGCCGGTCTCCAGGCCGCAACCGCTCGACCGCTCGCATCAACGCCAACCCGTTAACCTGGTCCGTATCCCCGTTTGAAGGCTGAAGCGAAATCACACGTTGCGCCCTGACGCCGGCCCACGATGGTTGCAGACTTGCTGTTTCCCAGGGCGCGACGTCCGCAAAGATCGGCGAAACGAGTGTGACCACGGAGACCACAAACCAAGCGAGACGCGTTTGATACATGGAGGCAATGCGGGCGAGTTTGGAAAGTAGACGCTTCAGTAGAGTTTAGTCGTAACTGAGCGCGTGCACCGCATGGACCGGTTGCTGATTCCGCCGAGAACTGCTGTCCGCACGTCAGCCCGAAGCCTGGGTGGCGTGATTCACCTGCCGCATCACGGCGATTCACCACCTGCCATCCCTTGGACCTCTTCAATCGCTTGTCGTGCCCAGGCTTGATCACCAAACAGGTCCCTGACCGCTTTCAGCGTCGCTTCCTTGCGTGCTGCCGAAATTTTCTCTGATGCAACGATCCGTTCCTTGATGTCTTCGATGCGAGGGTCCCGTTTGGGCCGAGCGGGCCGCTCACCCATCCGCGCGATCTCGCTTTCGACGAAGCTCGCCAGCTGTCGTGTTCGCAGATCGGCGGTGGGGATCGACTCACCAAACAGCAACTGCCAGGCGTTCAGCTGGACCAACGCTGTCTTCGGGTCCTCCACGCGCAGCTCCATCGCTTGGTAGAACGCCTGCTCCGCGGGACTCAGTGCCGCGAGGCCACCACGGGAGAGAGCTTTTCCGCGAAACCGCCTCAATGTTCGCTCCAGGCGGATCGTCTGTTGGTCCCGCCGCACGTCTTCCGCTCGTTCGTCATCTCCGTAGGCCCCCAGGAACTGTTTGACCAGCACCTCGGCTTGGCTTAGGTCTCCGTCTTGTCGAGCCTCGCTGATGCTTTGATACAAGTCATTGGCCGAGGGCGTCCGAGTGGCGTTATAGAAGAGTGCCATACCGCCCAGCAAAATGGCAATCATGCCTGCCACCGAAAGCCCTTGAATCCACTTGCCGGCGGCTGAATCCTTCGACGACTCATCGAACAGAGTGCTGCTAAAACCGGGATCAACAGTTTCAAACCGCGACGTTGTCACCGGTCCCCGTTCGGCGGTGTCTTGACTGGCGGAGTCGGACCGATCCGGTTGCGGCGATTCCTCAGAAAGAATCGTTTGCTCTTCGTGAATCGGAACGTTGGCCTTGGGTTCTCCGGTCGACAGGCCGGTGCCGGGCTCGTTGGAAACGGGCTTCTTCGCCGTTCCCGTGCTTTGAATTGACTTGCCGCCGGTATCAGGTGTCTCGCGTTCTTTGCGACGTTCACTTTCGCGATCAGTCACCTTGGAGTCTTGGACGACGGTGGGGGATGACTCTTGATTCAGCGTGCGTTCGCGCTGCAGACCAACACGGGTCGCCTTCAGTCGGTTCATCACCGAAAGCGCTGTCGGCGGGCGATCATCAGGCTTCTTCTGCAATAGATCGTGAACCAGCTGCACCAACTCCGCGGGCAGGTCTGGGTTGATCAGGTCGATCGGTACCGGACGCTCCCGCTTCAGCGCCTCGACCACCTGGGTCAACTTCTTACCCGAAAAGGGAGGACGTCCGACCAGCATGGCGTACATCAAACTTCCCAGGGCATACAGGTCCGTGCGAGGCGTGATCGCGCCCGTGCCTGCCTGTTCAGGAGCCATGTAGTCGGCCGTTCCCAGCACACTGCCGGCCGCGGTCTGCTCGCCAAAGCCAAACAGTTTGGCAATTCCAAAATCAACCAGCTTCACCGCGCCGGCTTCGGTGATCAGCAAGTTGGCCGGCTTCAGATCGCGATGGATCACCCCAATGTCGTGCGCGTGTTTGAGTGCCGAACAGATCTGAATGCACAGATCGATGGTTGCCAACCAATCCAGCCGTTTCAGTCGCCGGATCCGCTTTTGCAGTGATTCACCCTCGACCAACTCCATCGAATAGAACAGGTGTCCCTGCTCTTCGCCGTAGCCATACAGACGCACGATGTTTTTGTGGTGAAGACGCTTGAGCGTTTCGACTTCGCTTGCGAATCGACGGCGAAACCGAGGTTCGTCCGCAACGGTCTGGGAAATCAACTTGACCGCAACCCGCTCCTGAGTCTTCTCGTGGACGCCCGCGTAGACCGAGCCCATGCCTCCGCGACCGACAAGTTCCTCAAGTCGATACGGGCCGAGATGTTCAAACGGTTTCATTGCGGCCTGAGAGAAAAGGAGTGCGGGAGGCGAGCTTATTGTAGACGACCGATTCAACGCCTCAGCCAAAACTCCAACGTTTCGACGACCTGTTCGGACTCAATCAGTTCGTGAGCAGCGATTTCGTCTGCCAAAGCGGCCACGGCCGACCAGTAGGGCTCACGCTGAAGCACACCGTGCAGGCTCTGGACGCACCGCGTCAACAGATTGACACAACTGGAGTCGTCAGCAGTCATCGGTCGACAAGACTGCCAAGCTTGCTGCCAATCGGACTGCCATGGACCGAAAAACGCGGGGTGAAAGGCCTCGCCAAGGTAGATCATCTCGGCGACCGGTCCGGCCAGGATCGCCAGCACCTCGCGGCGACGCTGCCAATCGATGCTGGGATCAATCCGTCCCCAGTTGATCCGGCAATCGCCAAATCGTTCCGGCAAAAAATCATCCGCCTCTCCGCCGAGCTGTATCGACTCAATCCGGGCACCCAGCGCGTAACCGACGACAGCGTGTCCAGCTTCGTGGTAGGCGGTTAGGACTTCGTCGTCATCCAAGTTAAACTCCTGTCACGATCAGCACTTCGCCCCCACGAATTCGGGAGGGGCGGGCTCTCAGGCCCGGGGAGGGCCGATGCGTCGAACAATGAGTACGACCCTCGTTGCCCTGCCCACCAACCCGCCCGCTTGTTGAATCAGTCATCCGACTTCGCGCCAGCGTCCGGTCTATCCTCCTTCACACACGTTTCCAAGCCAAGATGCAAGCCCTGCTGCTAACCGAATACAAACAGATGACGGTGACCGAAGTCGACGAACCAGAATTGGGGGCAGACGACGTCATGGTCCAGGTCGAGGCTTGCGGGATCTGCGGCAGCGACATCCACGGCTATGACGGCAGCTCGGGACGCCGAATTCCCCCGTTGGTGATGGGACACGAGGCGGCGGGAATCGTTGTGGCGACGGGTAGCAACGTCAGTGACTTGCCCAATGGAAGCCGTGTCACGTTTGATTCCATGGTGTCATGTGGACAGTGCGACTTTTGTCGCAGCGGTCAGCAAAATTTG
>JBCCUO010000228.1:0-6340 GCA_039196805.1 Planctomycetota bacterium
CGTTGACGGACGATCAGCTGCTTCGAGTCAGCGCGGCTCAGTCGGCAGCCTGGCTGTTGATCGGACTGCTGTTGAGTGTGTGGTTTTTCAGCGGATGGCCAATCGGTCTGACCGCGATCCTGGCGGTCTCGTTGCTGGCTGCATCACGCTGGCACCCGCCTGTCGCGCATAAGGTTCACTCGCGGATGACTCGACTGAGCGAAGCGATCGGTCGGTTGATCAGCCTGGTGGCGATGGCATTTGTCTTCTACGTGGTGGTGACACCGATCGGCTGGATCGGCAAGCGATTCTCCCGGCCTTGGATTGTTCTGGAGCCCGAACCGGCAGCAGTCACCTACTGGGTGGACACCGAGGATGATGGCGATCCCGAGGCGCCTTTTCGGCCCCACTGATCCGCCGGCCTACCCTTCAAGGTGGCGTTTGAGCCGTTGGACGACGAAGGGGTCGCTTTCCTTGGCAAGATGCATGCGAAGACGCTGCTTTACCTCGACGTCTTGCCAGGTCATCAGCACGCTGATGACTTTCATGCGGACGTTGCGATGGGGATCCTCAAGCAAGATCATCAGCCATGGAAGCGGGTTGGCTCCGGCGTTGGAGGCCAGCTCATCGATCAGTGCTAGTCGAGAGACCACGTTGCCCTGGCCCACACGATTCGCCATCTGGATCTCATTCTCGCTGAGTCCCCGTCGTGCAAGCTCATCCCGAGCTGCTTGACGTTGTTCAAGTTGTCGGCTCCCAAGCAGTCGGATCACCGAGCCGTCCGTGTAGGCGGTCAGCGGGGCCGAAGTCAGGCTGGTTGGGCGAATCAGTGGGCCGGTCGCCGACAACGAAGGCCGCGCGGCAACGGTCGCTGAGCCGGGCAAGGCTTTCAAACGGGGTGCTGCCGTCGTGACGGGCGTCAGTCCGACTCGACCGTCGACGGGTAGCGGCCCGGGTCCGGATTGAAGGACTTGGGCACTCGGTGATGCGATTTCAGAAGATCCGGCAGAGGGGGGATTTGGCAGATCACGAAGTGATTCTCGCGTCGTCGTCTCCGGTGCATCTGCTGCGTTTATCTGCTGAGGTGTTTGGATGCTGGGCCACTGGGTCCAGCGATCCAGATCTTCGTTGGGAACCGCCAGTGGTTGCGTTCGCGCCGCGACACGCTGGGGGACGCGAGTCCCCGGTGATTCGTTTTCCAACACGCTTTGCCCGGGCCGATCGCTCAGCGTCAGCTGCGCCATTGCTTCGGACGCCTGGCGATGCAGCTTCTGGGACGATTCATCGGCGTCAGCACTGACGTCCGCCAAAGTCGTTCGAAGCAGCGCCACGGCATATCCGGTCCTCTCGTCCGGCAACTGAGCAGATTGATCCCTCAAGGCCTGGACCAAAGTCGCCTGATTCTCGAGCCGTGTTGACCGAGGCAACGCCGCCCAGTCTGTTTGGAACGTCTCCAAGAGTTCGTAGGCGGTCCGGGCGACTCCGGCATCCGGGTCGGTCAGTGACCGAGCGACCACTTGGACGGAGGCCTCTCCAAACTCGGCCAATTGCCCAAGTCGAACGATTCGTTGCGGCGGAGAGAGGCTGTCAAAGTCTTTGGTTAAGCGATTCAGCAGCCAAGATCGACTGAATTGACTGATTCCGATCACCGCCAACAGCACGATCCCGGCAATCACTGCGACTCGGATGGCAGCAAACAGTGCAGCGCCCGACTGACGTCGCGGTTTCAGCGGCGTCGCAAACGGATTGGGCATCGAGTTGGGATCGGCCGACATGGCACCACGACACAGGGAAATCAAGTTTCCCGCAGTGTCGTGGGAACAACAAATCGAGGGCAAGATCGATCTCGCCCCTTTTTTGGGAGTGCGGCAGCTTGCTGCCGCTTTACGTTGTTCTGCGCCCTGCGCTGTCGTGTTCCTTGAGCGGTTCTGCAGCGGGTGGAAGAACCAAAGCGATGGCAAGCCATCGCACTCCAAAACTCTGGAGTGCGGCAGCTTGCTGCCGCTTTGGATTTTTTGGTGGCGTGGCCCGTCAGCGTGCTCGGGTGGGTCCTCTTCAGGTGACGAATCGAAAGCGATGGCAAGCCATCGCACTCCAAAGGTTTTGTGGCGCCGCTGTGGACTCCGTCTATTCCACTCTCGGCTCGTACTCGTCCATGACCTTGATGCGATCGATCTTGAAACTGTAGATCGACTTCACTTGAGCGGGCGTGGCAGTGCGTTCAAACCACGCGGCGGAGCACCAGCGATACTGATTGGCCACCTTCACCAGTTGATGATGGACCGGGTTGGCATGCACGTAGTGCAGCCTTGCTTGATAAGACTTTTGGTACGTCAGCCGCGTTTCCCAGAAATTGTGCCAAGCCTTTCGTTCGCAAACGCCGTCACGTTCGTTCGCCCAACGCGCCGTCTCGCTGTGAAGTCGTGTCAGCATGGGCCGGAGTGACTCGGCCGATTCAAGGGTGTGTCCCACAAAGTGGTAGTGGTTCGAGAAGACGGCCCAAGCCTCGATGTGCCAGTGAAACTGGTTCGCGACTTGGAGGAGCGTTGACTCGAGCTGAGTCAGTGAGATCGGGTCTCGAAACGTGTGTCGCTTGTGAAGTGTCCCCGCCGTCACGATGAACGTGCCCTTTTCGCTCAACTGGTGAATCGGAGCTCGCGGCCAAGACTTGGTGATTTGCAGTTCTTCGTGAGCCGCGCCGGATGGAGCATTCTCAACCGGTTTGTGCTGCATTCGTTGGTCCCCCGCCTCGATCAGCTGCATGGCCTTGTCGACTGCGTCTAGCTGATCCAGAGTGAATCGACTCAGCCTCGCCACCAGGTCTGCGAACCGCTTCGGATGGTCGGTCATCTGTTGAAGCCCGCTCGGGAGGGAAAGGGACTCATGGGAGCGCCGGCAGCCCGCCGCCGCTTTGGATCGCTATGGAGTGCGGTTGCTTGCTGCCGCTTTGGATTCCTTGGCGGTGTGCCCGTCGCGTCACATGAGCTGTGTCGCGGGAGGCGGACGAACCCAAAGCGATGGCAAGCCATCGCACTCCAAAGTGTTTAGTTCTCTGGTTTGGGTTGGGGCCAGGGACGTTGGGGCCACACGTCCGCGGGCTCCAGCGGTCGATCCCAATGAGACGTCCCGGTCAGTGAGATCAATCGATTGCCGGCCAGCGTGGCGTACCGGCGGTCGGGCCAGCTGGTGTTGAGCGACCGTCGCCAGAAGCGTTCGGCGTTTTCTTGATCTCCGATCGCGTCGAAAGCGGCGCCCAAGGTGTATGCCAGCTGGCTTCGATACGCATCACTGCTGAGCTTCTTGAACAGCTCGGGCAACGCATCGATTTCGGTCCGTTCCAACGACTCTCCCGCAAACATGCGTAACGCCATGCCGGTCACCTTCTCGAAGTTGCGAAACTTGGTGTTTTGGGATCGTTTCAGGTCATCACGCAACGTGATCACCGTCGAGTTGATCTGGTCAAAATCCTCCAGCTGGGTCGCGACGTCCAAGATCATCAATCGAACCATGTAATCCGCCGAGATCCGTTCTGCTTCCAGGAGAGAGTTGCGTGCGATCGACAGGTCTTCTTCGACAAGATGGAACGTTGCGTGATCGATCCAAGCTTGGTAGGTCGGCCTGGGGACATCGACCCGTTGTTGCACGGCTTGCGCGGCGATGTCACGTGCCTCACTTCGTTCGCCTCGATCGGTGCGGCAACACCAAAAGAACCATTCTTCACCGGCACCGGTTGGGTATCCCTCACTGCACGCTCGCACCCAATGCTCTGAAATGTCCCAAGAGGCTTGGGCTTCGGCGACCCGGCTGGCGTTGAGCAGCGCCCAAGCTGCATAGGTCGACGCGGCCCGATCCGCATAGGGCTGAGCCCGAGACCATTCGCCGTGTTCCCCGAAACGCGTGGCCAAAGATGCATACGCTCCAGCGTGGCCCAGTCCCATGTCCCGTGAATGGTTGACATAGTCAAGATGCGTCTGTTCCCACTGTTCGATCTCACCGCGATCGTAGTGCACATCTGCCAGTTCATACGCCGCCGACTGATAGGCCAAATCGGACATCGCTTTTTTGAAGCAGCGAATCGCCTCCTCGTCTTTCTCGAGTTTGCGGTAGCGTCGTCCCAACAATCGAAATGCTTCCGGATCGCGCCGCAACTGTTGTTCCCAACGCTTCAGCTGTTCGACCACGGGGGAGCGGGCTAGCTCGATTTCCAGCCGAATCCCCACTTCCGAATGGGGCGAGATCTTTCGCATCTGCTTGGTGATGACCCGCATGTGATCAGGATGCGTGATGGTCTTTCGCTGCCCATAGTTGAAGGTGCGATCGATCATGTCATCGTACGTTTGATTGTGCTCGACGCCGCTAATCGCCCGCAATCCAATCCGCTTTCCCTGATCGTTGCGAATGTTCTTCGTCCGCTCCAGCAACTTTCGCATGACGACTCGAGGGTCTCGAATCTGGACGTCCTTCAGTGTCTTGACGTACGCTTCGGGCTGTCGGCTGTAGCGATAGCCGTATGACTCGATCAGCCCCGCGTACCGATGGCCATCGATCTGTGGCCGAAGCGACTGAACCAGGTCGGACAGGTCCGACTCGGTCGCATTCGTTGACACGGCGGCCAGGTGAGCCGCCTGAACAAAGAGCTCTTCGTCGATCAGGGACCCTAGAGCGGACCAGGAAATCCCTCGCATCCAATCGTCTTCCTCGGTCGACCGCAACTGACCTGCGATCGTGATCGGGTCCGCCGACTTCTTCGTTGTGGGGAAGAGCGGAATCCCAAAGATGCGAGTCCCATCGGTCGCGCCGGAGCCCAGTCTGGCTCGCGTCTCGGCCGGTAGGTCCGTCCGTTCCCGCAGCGAATCGCACCAACGGTCCAGGAATATGGATCCGACGGTCATCGCACCTAAGCGAGTCCCTTCCAGGGTAATGCCGTGGCTGGCCATCATTGCGTAGGTGCCATACGCCGTCGGGCACGCTTCCAGCACTTCTTCGAACGTGTTCAGCATCCACTCGGAATAGCGAAGCGATGCCTCGATCTGAAACCGCATCCGTGTTGACCAGGGACGCCACTGCGGCTCCGATTCTACCGCCTGCGCCAAGCCCGCTGAATCTCTAGTGGCGTACAGCTTGGCCAACCGGACCCAAGGCTCTCGCTGATCGACGTCGTGCTCGCGCAGCAGCGAGAGCGTCCGCTCATGAAGTCCGACCAGCGCCCAAGCGTACGCGACCGTCTCGCGAGTCAGGGGAGTCTTCCCATGCTGCAGCTGAAGTCGTCGCGAATACAGTACAGCGCGGGCGGCAAAGACATCGTGGGCGGCCGTCCATTGATGCTGCGTTAAGAGGCAGAGATTGGCATATCCGCGAATCAGCGCGGCGAGGAACGCTTGTGAGTTAGGCTCGCTTAGCAGTGCTTTGTGTGCGAGACGAACGGCGACCACCTGAGAGACAAAGTCGACGCGCCGCAACAGATCATGAACTTCATCGATTTCCGCGTCGCCCAATGGCGGGCTGGATTCGCCGCGTTTCAAGCCGACCGCTTCAATAGCCTTGACGAATTCGCGACGCGACATCGCTTCGACTGCAAACGCGATTCGGGGGACAGCGAGCGCAGCCGGCTGCCAGGTGAAGAAGGTCTCGTAATCGGCTTCCTGGTTCCACATCGCCGCAATCTCTTCTTGACTGGGCGCTTCGTCGGTGCGGTGGAGTTTGATCCACCAATTGCCATTGCGGTCAGATCGCTCCAGCAAGGCCAAGTGAACACACGTGCGATGCGTGGGGATTGTCTCTTGCAGCGTCCCGTCGACGACGGGCAAACCCAGATCGCGGTGAACGGCTAACAAGAACGACTGACGAACCAGCTCGCGCGTCTGACGCCGCTCGATCCCATCTTCCACTTCGATGGTGTACGGCAAGTACTCCGTATGGAGTACGACCACGGGATCGGGGTCCGTATTCGTCGAATCCTGACACCAGCCGACCGGCGACAAGACGCTGACGATGAGCGCGGTCAAGGCAAAAGAGGTACGCCAAGTCTGAATCGACATGGTGTTTTTCCCATCGATGAAGCGACACGGGGTGTCTGACTCACCACCCCTGAGGCTCACGATCCTACACCACCTTTATCGGCCATGCAGAAGTTCAGGGGGCGACGTTCGCGGCTTGGGAAGATTGCTCTGCGGGCACTGACATGGACAGCTTGTCTAAGCTTTTTCCAGTCGTATTTCGTACTGTGCGCCAGGCTAAGTCTGGCGGTTCTTTTCAACTGAAAGGTGTTGAAGATGGTAAGTGCTCGTTCGCCATGTAGCTGATGGAGCGGCGGCCGGAGTAATCCGCGTCCGTCGAAGCCTCCTGAGTGCGAAGGTGTTAG
>JBCCUO010000229.1:0-6338 GCA_039196805.1 Planctomycetota bacterium
CCGAGCCAGATGGAAACTACGAACGCACCTCACGACAAAGGAAAATCATGACGACTAAACCAGAAGTTGCTGTTCCCTCAACTGACGACATCTTGCGGATGGTTCAGCGGGAACTCGCGACGCCCCGCCGATGGGTCTACCGAGTCTCGCTGGTGTTTGCGATCGTCATGCTCGCGATCATCCTGTCACTTTGGATCACTGAGCCGAGACCCCTGGCAGTCCACCTGCATGGAGCGTTCGCAGTCATGTCTTTGATTGCAATCGGGTGGATCACAGTCTTTGCTTGGATCCTCACTCACCGTGATTGCCCGACAGCTTGGGACCGCATTGCAACGTCCTGGATGGCTGTCATCGCGAGTGCGATTTTTCTTGGCGTTGGAGTCACGTTCGCGATGGTGCGGGGGAACGTTCTGGCAGCAGCCACCCTTTCAGCCACAGGAGGAACATTCGTTGCGATTGCTGTTTGGACACTTTACTCCGCCATCCAATGGCGTCGACAGCTACAACGCCGTATCGACGCGTCATCGTAGCCCAATCCAAAATCGTCCGGTAACTTCGGACGATTCGACGCTCCGATGCCATGCCACTGACTTGGCAAATGAGAAAGCGGCGGCAAGCCGTCGCACTCCATGAGCTCAATAGACGTCGCGGACGTAACGCTTGTCTTTGGTCATCTGCTGGACGTAGGCGGCGGCGTCTTCACTCGATAGCTTGCCGTGGTCGGCGATGATTTGCTTGAGGGCTCGGTCGACGTCCGAGGCCATTCGCGAAGCATCTCCGCAAACAAAGAAGTGGGCACCCTCTTCGAGCCATCGCCACAGCTCGGCACCCTGCTCGCGCATCCGGTCTTGGACGTAGACCTTCTGGTCTCCGTCCCGGCTGAATGCGGTGTCCAACCGAGTGAGTAAACCGGACTCGGCGTAGCCTTTCAGTTCCGCTTCGTACAGGAAGTCAAACGCTTCGTGCTGGTCGCCGAAGAACAACCAGTTCTTTCCAGGACAGTTTGCTGCGTCGCGCTCTTGCAAAAAAGCCACGAACGGAGCGATGCCGGTTCCCGGTCCCACCATGATCATTGGCTTGGCGGGATCAGCCGGCACCGTGAAGCCGCCGTGGTTGGGCTGCACAAAGACGCGTAACGTTCCGCCTGGGTCAACTCGGTCGGCCAACATCGTGCTGGCGGCACCTTTGCGCACCCGGCCTTCACGTTCATAGACGACCTTGCCGACGGTCAAGTGAACTTGATCACCGACGTGCTTCATGCTGCTGGCGATCGAATAGAGTCGTGGGTTCAGTGGTTCGAGCAACTCTACGACCTCGGTCGCCGTCACCGTCGCCCCCTCGGCGCATTCCAACGCATCCAGAACGTCGAAGCCATCGGGAACGCCCTCGTCCAACATCGTTGCGAACGTTGTCTTCGCCTCGGCGTCGCTGATTCGCGAAGCCAGCAGTTCCAACAGCTCGTCGGTTGGGTCTTTCAAGCAACAGTCTTCGCACAGTGCGGACAACAACGGTTTGTCATTGCCCAGAGGCGTGGTCACTTTCACGGTCGCGTCCGCGGCCAAACGATCGACAACCATCGCCGCCAAGTCACCACAGTTGGACGGGTAAATCCCCAGAGCGTCCCCGACTTCGTACTTCAATCCGGAACCAGAAAGATCGATGACGACATGTCGCGTATCTTTCGCCGAGCCCTCCAGGTTCAAACCCCGCGACTCGACCAGCTTGGCCGAATACGGATTCGATCGCGACCAACCGACCGAACCGTTGGTCGCCGCAGGCTTGGCGGCTTCCGAGGTTCCGCCTGATTCGGCGACGAGTGCCTTGAGCATCTGCTTGGTCTCTTTCCCGCCCGGGCTGCAGAGTGTCAGGTTGCTCTCTTCGCCACTGGCAATCGCCTCGCTGTAGGTTTGGCAGATATAGCCGCACGACCCACAGTCCAGCTGGGCCATCGCGGCCATCAACTTGCGTTTGAGCGGTTTGCCTTCGGCAAGCTCCATCCGATCCACGATCGGCAGCGCCGAATCGTGCCACGGGAAATCCTCGTCTTCCTCCTCCTCTCCTGCAGGCACCTCTGCCCCGGGAACCGCCACGCCGATCGCCGCCGCCACCGCTTGGGGATCACCGCCCGGCTGGATGCCCATCAGCCCACTGAAGAACCCGTTCAGCCAAGCACGCTGCTCTTCGTTGAAGGGCGCGGAATCCGGGATGAAGGAATGACTCATGGGTAAGATCTCAAACGGGATGGGAAGGGTGGTTGGTTGTTGGGTTGGCGACGCTGTGGGGTGATCCCTTGCTGACGCTTCGAGTTGGGATTGAAGTCACGTCCCGCTGAGGTCGTGCGGTGATTGAGTCATGACCAAACAGTGACTTAAAACGATCACCCTCCCTTCCGGGAGGGTCGGACGCAGACCAACGCTGCGCGTCGGTGCCCTCGGCCGGGGAGGGACGAACCAAGCAGACCCTTTCCGGCCCTGAGAGGCCGACTCTCCCGGAGGGAGAGTGAAGCAGTGGAGCTGACTCGTTGGGTCGATCACTTGGTGCGTGGGTACCTCAGGCGACTGCGGTGGCCATTTCTTGAAACACTTCATCCGATGTCCGGGCTGCGAACTCCACGAAGCTTTCGTTGGTCTCGCGTCGTTCCAGGTAGCCACCCACGACGGATCGGATCCGTTCGGGAACCTCATCGAAGGCAACCGAGCTGAAGATTTGACGAGCGATCCCTTGCCGGCTTCCCCATCCGCCGCCCAGGTAGATGTGGTAGCCATCGACCATGTCATCGCCCTTTTCGACCTGACAGGCCTGCAATCCGATGTCGCCGATGTAGTGCTGAGCACAACTGTGGTGGCATCCGGTGACGTGAATGTTGATCGGTTGGTCCAGCGTGAAGGATTCCTCCAGGACTTTGGCAATCGTCATGGCGTTGCTCTTGGTATCCGCCCCGGCGAACTTGCAGCCTGCACTGCCCGTGCACGCCACCAATCCGGCGCGGAAGGAACTGGCGTCGCAGCCCAAACCGATCGCTTCAATCTCGCTGCGGACTTGATCCAGGTCCTGATCGCGTAGATGAGGGATGATCAGGTTCTGCCAAACGGTCAGGCGTATCTCACCGTTGCCATAGTGCTCAGCGATGTCGGCCAACTTGCGAGCTTGGTCGCTCTGAATTCTTCCGACGGGCAGGACCACGCCAACGTAGCTGCGACCGTCTTGTTTCTGGCCGTGGAATCCGACGTGCGCTTGGCGATCTTCGTTGTCGGGAATGGTCAGCTTCTCCAGGGCGACGCGACGAAGCGTCTTGCCCATCTCCGACTCCACCGCTTCGATGAATCTGTCAAAACCCCAGTCGTCCAGCACGTACTTCAACCGTGCGGTTTTGCGATTGGTGCGATCGCCGCTGGTAACGAACACCCGCACGATCGCGCCGGCGACTTCGACGCATTCGTCTGGTGTCAACAACACGCCGGTGTAACGAGCGAAATCCTTGTGACCGGTGATGCCACCCAAGGTCAGTTGGAAGTAGACGCCAGCGGGAAGTTCGTCAGTCGCGTCAGGTTCGCACACTTCGACGGCATGAAAACCAATGTCATTGGTGTCGTCCAAGGCCGCGATTCGCCCTCCGCCGTCGAATGCGATGTTGAACTTGCGAGGCAAGCCGTACATTTCGCGATGATTTAGGATGTAGTGGTGCATCCGCTTGGCCAGCGGAACCGTCTCGATCAATTCTGTTTCATCGATGCCCGACAGACAGCTGGCCGTGCAGTTGCGAATGTTGTCCCCACCCGAACCCAGACTCACGATGTCCAGCTCGCGCAGCCCGTAGAGAACGTTCATCGCTTGGTCCGCCGGGATTTCGCGATACTGCAGGTTCGCGCGCGTCGTGACGTCCAGGAATCCACCCGCACTCTTCTCGCTCAGGTCGGCCAAGCCACGCAGTTGCCATCCATGGATCACGCCGCCCGGGATTCGCATCCGGCACATGTACGAATCCTGGGCCGTGGCGACGTAGAACAACCCATGGAATTTGGTCAGGAACACATCGGTGCCCTGCGGGAACTCGCCGGCAGCACTGCGACCCGCCATTTCATCCCACATGTCCAGTGGGTTCTTCTCTTGTTTGGCTTTCTCTTCCTTGCAGAGCTTCTTGCCACTGTCGACGGTGTCTTGCTGAGCTTGCAACGCGATTCGCTCGGGGCCGACCGGCAAGGCCTTTCCATCCACCGTCACGCCACCAGCACCAGCCTGGATCATGCTGCCTTGGCCGGAGCCGTTGCTGATCACGGGCAACCCGCTGACTGCCCGCGCCACATCAGCGCCGAAAGCAAACCCGGCGAGATATTGCTGCTGTTCCTCGGTAAAGCTCTTGTCGGACATGGTCGAAGTGAAATTGGCTCGGGGGGAATTGAGGGCGTGCGCTGTATCAATCTGCCTGAGTGATTCGCACGGCGCAGTCTTTGTAGGACGGCTGGCGTGAATGGGGGTCGAAGTGAGCCAGCGTCAGTTGATTGGTTTGGTCGTAGTGCATCGGCATGAAGGCCTGACCGGGTCGCAGGGTCGGAGTCACAAATGCGGTCGCCTGGGTTTGTCCGCGTCGCGAAGCAACCAGGACCAGGTCGCCATTGATCACTCCGATGTCCTCCGCATCGCTGGGATGCATCTCGATGTAGGGCTGGTTGGGATAGAGTTTCCTCAGCACGGGCGACTTGGCCGTTCGTGTCTGCGTGTGCCATTGGCTGACCGTCCCGCGGCCGGTCAACAGAAAGATCGGATAGTCATCGTCCGGTTGCTCGGGTGGTGGACTGGTTTGATCAACGATCAACTTTGCGCGGCCATCCTCAAACGGGAACTTGCCGTCTTCGAACAACCGGCGCTGTTGCTGGGGTGGACCCGTCGCCGCACTGTGCTCGCTCCAGGGCCACTGCAGGCCTCCCGCTGCATCAATCTGTTCCAAGCTGTCGATCCCGGTGATGTCGCAGAATTGCCCGCGACTCGCTTCTCGCATCAATCGGAATGCGGCCTCGGGATCGGTCCACTGTCCGAACATGTCGCCGACGCCCCAGTACTGAGCGATCGCGCGAAAGATTTGAAAGTCGGCCAGCGCTTCGCCGGGGGCCTTTCGCACCCGCTTATGAACCATGTAGCGACGTTCGCTGTTGATGAACGTGCCCTCCTTTTCACCCCAACCTGCGGCGGGCAAGAGCAAGTCGGCCTGCTGGACCGTTTCGGTATTCTTGTACATGTCCTGGACGACCAGGAAGTCCAGCTTGTCGAGAAGCTCCTGGGCGTCGCCCTGATGAATCCAACTGTGAGCCGGATTGGTGGCCACGATCCATAGTCCACGGATCTCGCCCTGACGGACGCCTTCTAGAATGCGGTCGTAGGTCCAACCGGTTTCCGTGGGGATCAAGTCCGGATCGATTCCCAAGACACCGGCGACCTTGTCGCGATCCTGGGCAGACTCAAAACGATGGTGCCCGAACAGGTTGGTGGTGTTGCTCCACAATCGCGATCCCATTGCGTTGCACTGGCCGGTGACGCTGTTGGCACCGGTACCCGGTTTGCCGATGTTCCCGGTAATGAGCGCGATGTTGATGATCGCCTGAGCAGTTCGCGTGCCCTCGTAGCTCTGGTTGACCCCCATTGTCCACCACAGCGAAGCCGCTTTGGCACTACCGATCGACTCAGCGGCGCGGCGGATCTGATCGGCTTCCATCCCACACTTGGCCGACACCACATCGGGCGTGAACGCGGCAACGTGCTGTCGAAGCTCGTCGAAGCCGTTCGTGTGGGCGCTGACAAACTCTTCGTCAACGAATCCCGATTCGATGATGTGATGGGTGATCGCATACAGGAGCGCCAAGTCGCTTTTGGGCGACAGCTGCAAGTGCTGTGTCGCCGACATTGCGGTCTCGGTCCGCCTGGGATCCAGGACAATGATCTCTGGGTTGTTCCGATTGCGAAGCACACGCTCCCAGAGAATCGGGTGACCGATGCACAGGTTGCTGCCGACGAACACCAAGCAATCACTCTGCTCGAAATCGTCGTAGGTGTAGGGGGGCGCGTCAAAGCCGAAGGACTGTTTGTAGGCGCTGACCGCTGTGGCCATGCACTGGCGGGTGTTGCCGTCTCCGTGCAACATGCCCATGCCAAACTTAGCCAAGGCTCCCAGGAACGCCATCTCCTCCGATGCGATCTGACCGGTACTTAGGAACGCGATCGAGTGGGGGCCATACTTGTCTTGGATGCCCTTGAAGCGTGTCGTGAACTCGGTCAGCGCGTCGTGCCAGCTGGTCTCGTGGAGAGATCCGTCGGAACCACGCAGCATCGGCATCGTCGCGCGGTCG
>JBCCUO010000230.1:0-6302 GCA_039196805.1 Planctomycetota bacterium
GATCTGAACGGCACCACCAGAGAGCGACTCCGATTCGCTGGTCAGTTCGGCTGAGCTGAAGGTCGCGCCGTGAATACCGTCGCGTCCGGTTCGGCCCCCGATCGCCACGATCAAGTCGTCCGGCTGGACTTGCTTGTCTTCCATGCCGACCGGGATCAAACCGACGTTGCCGCAGTACACCAACGGGTTGCCCAGATATCGCTGGTCGAAGTACACCGCACCGTTAACCGTGGGGATGCCCATCCGATTGCCGTAGTCACGAACGCCCGAGACGACGCCCTTCATCACACGACGCGGATGCAGAACGCCCGGTGGCAGCGATTCGGCATCCGTGTCAGGCGGAGCAAAACAAAACACATCAGTGTTGCAAACCGGTTTGGCTCCCATACCGGTGCCCATCGGGTCTCGAATCACGCCTCCGATGCCAGTGTTCGCACCCCCGTAGGGTTCTAAAGCCGAGGGGTGATTGTGAGTTTCAACCTTAAAGCAGATATGATCTTTATCGTCAAAGGTGACCACGCCGGCGTTGTCCTTGAACACGCTGACGCACCAGTCGTCATCGCCCAGTGACCGACGAATGGTCTGCGTGGCTTCAAAGATCGTTTCCTTCAGCATGTTGTCATATTGCCGCTCATCCGCGCCGGGAGTCCCATCGGGTCCAGGGCCCTGATAGTGAATCCGCCCGGCAAGCGTCTTGTGGCTGCAGTGTTCCGACCAGGTCTGTGCGATCGATTCCAATTCGATGTCGGTCGGATCGCGGCCGATCGATGCAAAGTGGTCGCGAATCGTCTGCATCTCTACCAGAGTCAGATACAGCTGACCTTCCTTTGAGAGCTTCTCCAGACCCGCGTCGTCCAGGCTGCGGATCGGGACGGTGATCAATTCGAAGTGACTGTCCGAACCGATCGCAAGTTCGTCCAATTCCAAGGGCCCAACGACCACCTGCTCAATCGCGTCGTTGGACAGTGCGCGGCGGCAGATGGCATCGAGCGATGGCTCGGAAATCGATTCCAACCAGTACTTGCGAAACGTCCGCACGCCATCGACGGTCCATCCCGAATCCTGCATCGCCGAAACGGCCGAGGCGGCCACCGGATCCATGACGCCTGGCTTGGGCAGCACATGAACCAGCGTCTCCAGTGGTTGGTCTGCCGTCTCGGGAGGCTCAGCAAGCACCTCCTGGCCGGCGATCGCCACGACGCTCCGCTCGGTGACCGGATCAGCAAGCAAGCTTTCGGCAAGTCGCTGGGCCTCGGCCTGGCCGAAGTCGCCTTGGACCAAGAATCCCCGGGCAAAGGCAAGCGAGAGGGAATCCCCCAGTCCCAGTTCGTGGATCTCTTCCACGGTGCGCTGGGCGTCGCGATCGACTTGACCTTCGGCGGGATAAATGTCGATTTGCCAAAGCGGCACGGCGAACCTCAACAAACAGAAGAGTGGGCGATACAGGGAGCGGTGTTTTACCTGAACACCCCTGGTTCGTCGCGTCCCCTGATCCGGTACAGGCATCGGGCAAAGGAATCGCGAGGAGCCACGAATCACGCGGATCTGGAACGTGCTTCCCTATGTGCTGAAGAGTGAGATCCTTGGCTTTTTGGGTTGCTGATCAGAGGTATCCGATCAGGCGAGCGAATTCTCGGCCCAGATAAATACGCAGGGATCGTGCCGCGTCAGCGACCGCGAAGCGGTCCCAGACGGTAGCCGGGGGTCGCGCAGCGCACCCCCGGATTGGGCTGGTCTTGACGGGTACAGCATCAAGGCCGCGTTGCGCGCCGCCGAGATACGCGTGCAGTCGTCCGATCCAGTCGTCTTTGATCCATGGTTTGCGGTGTTTTGTCCAGAAGACCACATGGAATTGAATCGAGTGCAAAGTGGACATCGGCGGCTCCGAAATCATCGTGATCCGGGGACAGCGGTGGTGAGCCTCCGCAGTCCAGAGAGTGAAAGCGGTGGCAAGCCACCGCACTCCAAAGTTGGGAGCGTGTGAGGTCAGGATTGATAGGTGCCTGGGTGTCTTATCGCGCCAGCTGGCGGATGATCTCGGCGGGGTTTTGCGACTTCTGCATGATGTTTCTTTGCCGATTCGCCCAGCTGGGGCCGGCGGCGATCTCGCGGACGTGTTGCAGTTCACTGGTGCAGCTGAGGTCCGCGGCGGTGTCGGTCAACTGTTCCACCATATTGCTGGCGATTGAACGCACGGGATGCACCTGATAATCGTTGGCGTCGACCAGCTTCGCATCCAGCCCAAACCGGGCTGCTCGCCATTTGTTCTGCCGAACCATCATCGGGTGACAGTCGAATTGGTACGTGCCCTCGTCAATGTCGTCGTTCAGATATTTGACCAAGCATTGAACCAGAGCGGTTAGCGCGCAAACGTCGTCCAAACTTCCCGGCATGTCGCAGACACGGACTTCGACGGTGCCGAAGTTATGGTGGGGTCGCACGTCCCACCAGATCTCGCGAATGGACTGAATGAATCCAGTTTCGACCATGTGGTTGACCAGCCAAACGTACTCGCTCCAGTTGCGCATCAGGCTGGGCAATCCGGCGGTCGGCAATCCTTCCATCACTTTGGATCGGTAGGAATCCAGTCCGGTGTCCCGGTTTTGCCAATAGGGGCTGCTGGCTGACAGTGCCAACAGTGTTGGTAGGTGCTGCATGATGCGGTCACAGATCATCACCGCCTTGTCGCCCGAGTCGACCGCGACGTGAACGTGCAATCCGAAGGTGACCAGACGACGCGCCATCTCTTGCAGCATCGTGACCAAGTTCTGATAGCGATCATCGTCGGTGATTTGTTGATCTTCCCAAACGCTGAACGGATGCGTGGCGCCCCACCAAAGCTTGCTGCCGCTGGCGTGTGCCGCCGACTGGACCTGCGCTAGCTTCCCTTCCAGATCGTGACGAACCTGCGAGACGTCTTCGCAGACACCGCTGATTACCTCCACGCACGACTGCACCAACTCGTGTTTGACATGGGGCACCAAGTCGGGTGTCAAACGATCCAAAATCTCGTTTGATCCGCTGGTCAAGTTGCCATGCTCGGCGTCGACGACGCCCAACTCCAACTCGACGCCGATCGTGTGTCGAGAGTTGTGGTGGAAAGCAAGCTTTGTCATGGGAGGTTTCCAGATCGCAGAAGCAACTGCTGCTATAAATCGGACTCGGGGTCAAACTCGTTGATCACTGCCGCGGCAAACAGCTTGACACCCACGGCCAAGCAACCTTCATCGACATCAAAACAGGTGGTGTGCAGCGGCTCGGTGCCAACCGTCGGTCCTGCAACGCCAAGACGGACCATGGCTCCGGGGACCTGCTGCAGATAATACGAGAAGTCTTCACTTCCCATGCTTGGCTCGGCAATCGGATCGGGGGCGGTGGAACTAATGACTTCGACAGCGGAATCACTCAAGACGCGGATCATCCGACCGTCGTTGATCACGGCGGGGGCCGAGACGCCCAACCGCATCTCCACCTGGCAGCCGGTTTGTTCACGCACCGAGTTGCCGACCGACCGCAGTGCGTCCAAGGCGATCTGACGGGATTGCGCGTCCAACGAACGCAGTGATCCGCTCAAACTTGCATGATCGGGAATGACGTTGGCGCTGTGTCCGGCGGTCAGTTGTCCGATCGACAGCACCACGGTCTCGGCAGCACTGACGACGCGCGAGATCGTGCGGAAGGCGGACTGCACCCACAAAGTGCAGGCATCGATCGGATCATCGCATAGATGAGGACGTGCTCCGTGGCCACCGCGACCTTGAAAGTCAACGTGAATCATGTCGCACGCGGCCGTCAGCAGTCCGGCCCGCAGTCCGATACGTCCCACCGGCCTGGAGGGATCGACGTGCAACGCGATGATCGCGTGCACGCCTTCAATGGCGTCATGGTCGATCATGTGGCGGGCCCCAATCGCGATCTCTTCAGCTGGTTGCAGAATACCGCGAACCGAGACCGGCCACGGAAGATCATTCGACTCGTGCATCGCCATCAACAACTGCAGGGCACCGCACACGACGGTGGGATGCACATCATGGCCGCAGGCATGCATCACGCCCTCGTTCAGACTTCGATAGTCGACCTGTTTCGCGTCATGAATCGGCAGCGCGTCGATGTCCCCGCGGAGCGCCAGCCGCTTGCCGGGCACGCGATCGCGTGAAGAGACGCCGGTATACGTATCAAAGTCAGCGATCAATCCGCGCTGGTCTCCCGACAGATGCGGCCGAAGTCCCAACCGCTCGACAAATCCGGACAAGTATCGGGTGGTGTGGTATTCCTGGCCGGAAAGCTCGGGGTGCCGATGAAGGTGTCGGCGCATCTGGATCCAATCCGGTTCCAGCCGCGACGCGTGCGCTTGCAACGCCTGAATCCAGGCAGCGGACGGTTGATCGATCAGACTGATGACTCAAGTCCTCTGAGAATGATATTCGGGATGCACAATCGGCCAGTACTGATGCTCCCCACCACGGAGCATGGCAACCAGTTCCGCATGCAGCGCGACCGTCGGGTCGCAGTGGGTGGTCTCCAGCAACACCAGGTCTCCGATGCGGAGGGTGGAAACCGCTGGCCCTCGGATGCGAATTTGTTCGTCGCCAGCGAACTCACACAGCGTATCTTCCATTCCGGGCGACACGCATCGCGGCACCGGACCTCCGCGAAACAGAGTCTTTTGACCCGCGTCAATCAAGGCCACCTGTTCGTGTTGGAGGCCGATCACCGTTGCCGCCAAAAACAGTGAGGATTGAAACTGCGTGGCGGTGTCGCCCAGCTCGATCATCCGATACTCGGTATCCATGAACACGTACGAACCGATCTGATACTCGGTGTACAAGCCTCGGGGCAAGTCGTACTCGAACGCGCCCGTACCCGATCCGCTGACGATATCGGTGCAGTGGCCGGACGCGCGGAGTTGGGACAGAAACGATGCCAGCTTGTCAGCCGCGGCGCCGGCGGCGAGCAGACGCGCAGCCTTTGACCGCGTGTGCTGGACGACGGGAGCGTAAGCTTGCACTCCGCGGAGTTTCAACGAGGACAAACCATCGATCTGCCGCGCCAGCTGTACCGCCTGACGCACATCCGGTTGCCCCGTTCGCTGACCGCCCAATTCGAGTTCGCAAAGCACCGGAACCACAATGCCCTGGCGCGCCGCCGCGTCGTTAAGTTGCAATGCAACTTCGGCATGGTCTATCGCGAAGATGGTGTCCGATCGTTTAGCGATCTGAATCGCGCGTTGAATCTTGCGAGGGCCGGCGATGGGTGACGTCATCAGCAAACCGGTGATCCCGCCGTCGTGGAACCACTCGGCCTCAAGCAGCGTCGCACAGCAGATTCCGATCGCGCCGGCCGCCATTTGCCGCAAAGCAACCTCGATCGACTTGTGAGTCTTTCCGTGAGGCCGGAGACGCACGTCGTGTCGTTGCGCCATGTCGGCCATGAATCGAATGTTGTGTTCCAGCGCCGTGACATCCACCAATAGTGCCGGCGTGTCCAGCCATTCGTTGGCACCCGCCAAGTCAATCATCAATCGTTCCCGGCACTGACGCATCTCCGTCATCTTGTTGCAGAGATTCAACGGGTAGCCTGGAGTCGTCGAACGACACCGACTGTTCGATCGTTGGTCCCTGTCGGTCGTAGGCCTCTAGATCCAGTTGCCCGCTTGACCGGGCAACCCAAACCGCGACGACTGAGTCGCCCGTGACGTTGACGCAGGTCCGTGCCATGTCGGCGAGCCGATCCACGCTGGCAACCAAGCCAAACACTTCCATCGGCAAGCCCAGCGACTGCAACACCGTACCGACCATCAGAAGACTTCCACCAGGCACCCCAGCGGCGCCAATCGACGCCAACGTCGCCGTCGTGATGACCGTCACGTAGTCGGTCGCCGTCAGTTCGACGCCAGCCAAACGAGCGGCAAAGCAGGTGACAACACCCAGGTAGACTCCCGTGCCATCCATGTTAATCGTCGCCCCCAGGGGCAGCACGAATCCCGTGACGGTACGGGGGACGCCCAAGTTCATCTCCAAGGCGCTGGTCGTGACTGGCAACGTGGCCGAGCTGGAAGTCGTGCTGACCGCGACCGACATCGGTGAGATCATTCCGCGAATAAAGGGGAGCCAGCGAAGGCCCAGTCCCAACTTCAGAATCAGCCCGTACACCAAACCAACGTGGACCAAGCACGCCACCACGTAGACGGCCAACAAGTAGGCCAGTGACGTCAGGACACCGGTACCCTGTCGAGCAACCATCACGGCGATCAAGGCCAGCAGCTCGAAGTCGGAGGCCGTCAGCATGAGAAGGCACATGAA
>JBCCUO010000231.1:0-6285 GCA_039196805.1 Planctomycetota bacterium
GCTGTTGCACCTGAGAATCGGCGTCAACGTCCACGCTCCAGATTGGAAGATTCAGCAACGGTTGATGCAAGTCAATCAGATCAGCCCGCAGTTGCCAACGTTGTCGAAGATTGGAACGCAGATAGACGTGCACGGTCTTGGGCTGCCATCGTTGCCAAGCGGCGGACATTTGAACTCGTTTCATCCGAGCAGCCAAATCAAGAGTCTCGCCCACGTAGAGTGGACCATCTTGATCAGCGATGACATAGACCGCGGCCCCCGGATCGACGTCACCCGCAAGCTCTTCCCAGGCAAGCACTCGATTGGGTCCATCGACCAAAACGGCTTTGGGACGATCGATCGCTTGCTTTCGCGTTCGCACAGAAACTCGCTCGAGTTGCCAGACGGCGTTGCGGTAAGCAAAGCTCTGGTCGCTGCTGATCGGTGGCAAGACCGTCGAATCGGACGCCTTTGAATTGGGCGTTTCGGCTGACTCACCGGCCCAGGCATAAAGCCCAGCCAGCTGGTCGAACTCGGCCGCCGCATCGGGCGTGCACAGAATCTGCTGCGGTGTTAACGCGTAGTCCAGCGCCATCAACTTCATGGCCACTTCCGCGGCGTCGCTGTAGGCGTCCTGGTCTCGTAAGCTGGGTCGCGATCGACGATTCGTTGGTCCAAGCAGACCTTGACGACGTCCCATCTGCAACAGCATCTCGTTCCACGTCCTACCGTCACCCAGCAGTCGAGCCGACTTGCAATGGGAGATGAATGCCGCGTTGCGCTCGGCATCACAGATCAGGTGACGGAGTGAATCGGCGTTTCCTGATGAAAGGTAGGCGTCCGTGATGGCGGTCCGCATCGCATCGTCCAAGGGGATCAGTGGACGCCCCTCTTTGAACTGGGTGCGTGTCTTTCCCTGCGATGTCTTGGGTGCACTACGCAGTGGGTCTTCCGCTCCGTCCAGAGGGTCACCCGGCTCGCACTGATCCAATCGCTGCTCGACCCGGTTGGCGTAGTCATCGGAAAGTTCAAATCCGACCCAGCGTCTTCCCAGTTTCTTGGCCACCGCCAGGGTCGTGCCGCTGCCACCAAACGGATCGAGGACCAGGTCACCTGGATCGGTCGAGATGCGAATGATGCGTCCAAGCAACTGTTCGGGCATCTGGCAGCCGTGGAAACCCTCACGTTCTTTGAAAGTGCCCGCCACGCGAGCGTAGTACCAAGTGTCGTGCCAGGGAGCGAAGCTGGTGGACGGTGCGTCTTGGGGTCGCAAGATCCACGTGTTGTCGGGTAGCCGACCTTTGCTATTGGCACGAGCATCGGCGTAGACCAGTTGCCGCGCCGACGGAATGCGAACGGCGGGGTTCTCGGCGTTGAAGGTGAAGTCGCCGGCATCTTTGACGAAGTGAAACAGATGCGTGTGCGAGCGACTAAAGCCTTTTCGGCAGTTGACGCCAAACGTGTAGTACCAAATCACCCACGATCGGCACGTGAATCCCAGCTGTTTGGAGAGCACCTTCAGCTCGGCGGCGTACTCGTCACCAATCGCCAGCCAAAACGTACCGGTTGGCTTGAGTGCCTGATGAACGCCCTGGATCCAACTCTGACAAAAGTTCAGGTAGTCGTCTTCCGAACGTTGGTCATCGTACTGATCGTAGTCGTAACCGATGTTGAACGGCGGGTCTGCAAAGACGAGGTCGACCGAGCCGGGTTCAACTTGCTTGAGTCCTTCAATGCAGTCGCCTTGATGCAACCGATTCGATGAGAGCGCCATGACTAACGATCACGTGCCATGGGCATGATGACGTATCCATAGCCGTCATCCGTCGTGAACAGGGCAGGCGCGTTGCCCGATTCAATTTCCAGGATCAGCGTCGACTCGTTGTCCAACGCTTTGCAAAAGTCGGCCACGTATCGGTGATCCATCGTCAATGTAATCGGATCGCCGTCGTACGCGATCGGCAACTGCACCTTCGACTGGCCCAGCTCCGCCGCGCTGGCTTCTAACTTCAGCGTGCCATCGGCAAACGTGAAGTCGATACCGCGTGATTCATGATCGGTCACGATCGCAGCTTGACGCAGCGCGGTGAATAGCGGACCAACGGTCAGGTCAACTTGAGTGGCGTCGGTGCGCTGGGGGAACACTTGACGCCAATTTGGATAGCGGCCTTCCACCAAACGACTGAAGATCACCGCGGGCCCGGTTCGCAACAGCAGATCATTTTCACGGCACGCAATCTCGACCGATTCCAGTTTGTCACTGACCGCCCGCTCCATCAATTGCATGGCACGAGTGGGAACAATCGTGTTGGTCCCCACCGTCTTGTGTTCACCAACCGATTCGCCTTTCCCAGCCATGCGAGCCAGTCGCCGACCATCGGTTCCGACCGCCAACACGTCAGACTCAGTCATCTCCAACAGCACGCCCCCCAAGGCATAGCGACTGCTTTCGGCATCCGTCGCAAAGACCGTCCGTTTGACCATTTCGCGGAATAGCCGAGTCGGAATGACGTGGTACTTCGATTCTTCGAACCCTTCGACGGCAGGAAACTCATCCGGATTGCCACTTGGAATCTGGAATCGACTCTGCGCGCCACTCACCGTGATGCCTGAATCGGTCGTCTCAAACGTCAACGATTCGTCGTTGCACTCCCGCAAAATGGCGTTGATCCGCTGAACGGGCATCAGCGCGGTGCCTTCGTTCTCTATTTCGACACCTTCATCCAACTCCAAGCGAATGCCCACCTCCATGTCGGTTGCTGTCAGAACCAGCTTGTCACCCGAAGCGGTGAACTTGACGTTCTGAAGAATCTCTTTTGGACTTCGCTGGGGAGCAATCCCGGCAGCCAATCCAAAAGCGTTGGTCAGGGATTCGCGTTGGCAGGTGATCTTCATGGACGACAAGAAAGCGGGCTGGTGTGTCTCTGAACTCGGCCCATGTTGTACCGCGTGATTGACTTCCACGCACGGCCCAGATGATGGATCGGAGTGAGCACTGCTCCTAGTTTGACTGGCTCAAGTGGCTTCCCAGAAAGGGAATAGAGTCTTTATTTGTCGTCGTACTCGTAATCCGAGAGCTGAAAGTGTTACTGATTGAGCTCCGTGTGTCTCAACTGATTCATGACCAACAAGTTACGTAAATGAATGATCAGTGGATAAGTAGTTGATGGCGTGTTGCACATTGGTTGGCGATGCTACCGCTTTCGAACAACCACTGACAGGACGTTGATTGGCAGGGGCCCAGCCGGTCACTCAGCCAGACGGAATCCCATCCGAGAAAACACACGTTTTCCACCGGTCACAACGGCTTGGATTGTGGCAAGTTACTTCGTCCAAAATTGGCCTCGGCGAATGCGATCACGGCGACTAATGCAGGATCGTCGGTCAGGCCGACTTGAGTTTCTCAGAAACCTCGTCGAGCGCTCGCCGTAGATCACCATCTTCGCTCAGCAGTGATTCGCTCTTTCGAATCGCGTGCAAAACGGTGGAGTGATCGCGTCCGCCGAAATGATCACCAATTTGATTCAGACTCAAATCAGTCATTCGGCGGGCCATCAGCATGGCCAGCGATCGGGCGCGCACGATCGACTGGCGACGCGAGCTGCTTTTCAAATCGGCCGATCGAAGGCGAAAGTGTTTGGCGATTGCCACTGTAATGCTCCGCAGGCTCAGTTCGGTCTGCTGACCTATGGTTCCCGAAACGGATCTCACCACGTCCGACGTCACGCCGGATTCATTCATGCGGCAATGCAAAACCATCTGTCTGACGGCCGACTCCAAGACCCGAACCGATACCTGATTGGATAACTCGCGACAAAGCTGATCGACGTGGTTCTCATCCAATTCCAAGTCGTGTGATACCGCCAACTCACGGATGATAAGACGGCGTGCTGCTTCGCCCGGGGGCTGAATGGGAACTGTCAAGCCGGGTAGCGTGCGAGAGCAGAGCAGGGGGCGAAGCCCACGAACCTCCGAGGGTAACCGTCGACAGGTCACGATTGTGGGTCGATCTTCCCGAGTTCGCTGTTCGATTCGTGCCGCAAGTTCTTCCTGGGCAGCCGATTTGTCGCTGATCAAGTGGAGGTCGTCCAGAATCAAGACCTCGGCACTGGCCAGCTCGTTGCGGAGCGGCGGCAAATCGTCAGCTTCCAACGCATCGGCGTATCGTCGAGCGAACTCAACCGCGGGCAGGTAGACGATCGCGGCTGGAGACTTGCTGTCACTTGTTGTCGAACTGATGGCGGCAAAGCGAGCTGCCAAGTGCATCGCGATCGAAGTCTTGCCGACACCATTGGCCCCGATCAGCAAGATCGGATTGCCCAGTCGACCCAGATCGTCGGTGGACGTGCAGACAAAGTGAATCAATTGATTCTCGTTGCCGCTGATGAAGTACGGCAACGAAGTCGGGGTGACTCTGTCCACACGCCGACGCGTTCGCAGCTGCGGGCGTTCGAGCGGAAACGAGACGACCGAATCGACCGGTGCAACCACCGGCGTCTCGGCTTGCGCGAACGATTCGTTGCTGGTTAGCGGGGGCACGATCAAACAGTTGGTGATGGCACAAAACGAGACAGCGTTTCATCAAGATCGCTGCTCGTTCACCAACCGCGAACGATCGCCGTTGGTTCGGTCCACGCGTGATGAGTTAAACGGATCCGTCAGCTGACCACACGGGCCCGATTGTACCGATTTGACTTCAAAAATCCATGAACAAAGGCCTACTTTTCCACTGTTTCGAATGATGCTAAATTGTTTATGCAAATGGAGATACGGTCAATGGCTTCAGATATTTCCGTGGTGGTGGAAAACTTCGACACCCCGAACCGCAGGGCCGATGCCACCCAGTTTTCGGGGGCACCCATGGCGATCAGAACGTGACTGGGCGGGCTACTACCGCTGCTGCAGGCTGACCCGCTGCTGCACGCGATCGCAGCCATGTCCAGCGCCATCAGCATCGACTGGCGGTCCAATCCGACGAAGGACAAGCAAGTGGTTGTGGGAATCCGATCAGCCGAGTTGCCGTGAATTACGATCTCTGGATGGCGCTGAATCAGTGTCTGTTCCAACTGATCCCTTAGGCGACGGGTCGATTCAATCGTGTCGGCTTGATCGGTGATCGCAATTCGCAGGGCCTCTGCCATACCGGCAACCAGTGCCACAGGCTCGGTTCCCGGGCGACTGTCCAGCTGCTGCTCACCACCAAACAGTTGAGGACGAAGCACAACACCCGCTGCCAACCAGAGCGCACCCACTCCGGCAGGACCATGGAATTTGTGAGCGGTGAATGTGACAGCCGACGCGCCCCATTGCGCAAGGTCAACCGGCAGCTTGCCTATCAGTTGGGTCGCATCGACGTGCAAAGGGACACCGAACTGCCGGCAGATGCCAGCTGCCTCAGCGATCGGCTGGATCACACCCGTCTCGTTGTTGGCTGCCATGATCGACACCAGCGTGGCGGCCGGCACAGCTGCGTCAGTGGGCGAGATCAGCTCGGCCAGCTTGCTAACGTCGACCACTCCGTCGGGCCCGGCCGGTAAGAAGCGTACGGTTCGTCCTTCCCGCTGCATCTGCTGTGCGGTTGCCAACACGCTGGGGTGTTCGATCTGACTGACCACCAAGGGACCATCGGGCGGCCCAATTCCTCTGAGGGCCAGGTTGTTGGACTCGGTTCCACCGCTGGTCATGATCAGTCGGGCGCCGCCGGGCCGATTCATCGGGCTGCCGAGACAATCACCAATCAGATCGATCGATTCATCCAGCCGGTTGCGAGCGGATTGTCCCAGCTGATGCTGGCTGGAGGGATTGCTGGGCAGTCGCATCGCACGCAGCATGACTTCGCTGACCCGCGGATCGATTTGAGTGGTCGCGTTGTTGTCCAGGTAAATCGGAGCTTTCATTGAAGCTGCTCGAGCCGTTCCTGCAGGTCCGCCCATGCTGGGTCGCCCGGAAACAACTCCGTGATCTCGTCATAGAGTCCTTGGGCGACGCCCGCCTTGTTGGCGCTGATCATGTCGTGAATCAGTGACGTGTATTCGCTTTTCAGGTAAGCGTCGACTTGCTGAGAAAACTCGGCGTCGGTGGAGTCTTTCTGTGCCAGTTCCAACAACCCCGGTATCAGCACATAGATTTCGTTCTGGGCCAATTTCTGGACGATCGGCCACAGTCGACCGGCCTTGGTTGCTTGCTTCTTGCTCCACTCTTCCCAGTAGGGATTCCCGCCATGCGTCAATTCCAGGGGATCGGTCAGCAACTTGGCGTCACCCGCTTTGGGGCTGGAAAATCCGCGAGCGACTGAGACGACGTGCC
>JBCCUO010000232.1:0-6269 GCA_039196805.1 Planctomycetota bacterium
AACGGACTCTGTCGCCAAGGGCGATGCCGACGCGGTCGCTTTCCAAGAGGCAGACCGGACTCCATGGCGTCAAGCGTTCTTTGATCCCGGCACTCAAGACTGGAGTCAGCGCTGGTTCTTGGATGGCGAGGTTGGCAAGGTCACCAACGACTCAAACGGCATGCGTTTGAGCGCGGGACCGGAGTTCAAGAACAATGCCCATCACATGGTCTTATGGACCAAAGACTCCTTCCAGGGGGATCTGAAGATCGAGTACGACTACACGCGTCTTGATACGGAAACTCGGTGCGTCAATATTCTGTACATTCAAGCGACCGGTTCAGGAACTGGACCCTACGAGGAGGACATCTTCAAGTGGCGTGAACTTCGTCGCGTGCCCGCGATGAGCGAGTACTTCAACCACATGAAGGCGTATCACATCAGCTATGCAGCGTTCCCAAACAACGAGAATGCGACCAGTTACCTGCGCGGTCGACGTTATCTGCCCGAGACCTCGGGGTTGAAGGGGACGGAGCTGACGCCGGACTACTACCCACAGCGGCTGTTCAAACCTCGGGTTCCACATCACATCACCGTGATCAAAAAACCGCGTGACCTCTACCTTCGCGTCTCCAATGACCAAGACACCGAGCACTTCCACCTGAAGAACGAATCGCTCCCAGAGATCGATGGCGGCCGAATCGGCCTCCGCCACATGTATACGCGATCGGCTCTCTACAAGAACTTTCGAGTGTCCGTGGCAAAGTAGAAACCGTGATCGCCCCAGTTTGAGAAGCCGCTGAGCCAATCGCTACGCCAACTGAATGATCCATCGTCGTCGAATTCGAGTTGCGGGCGTGGTCCAGGGGGTTGGTTTTCGACCGTTCGTGTGGCGTTTGGCACACAGTGAGGGATTGGTCGGGTGGGTGCGCAACGATGCAGCAGGCGTCGTCGTGGAAGTTCAGGGCGATGGGGAATCACTGCATCGGTTCACGGACCGACTGTCGTCCCAGTCGCCTAAGCTGTGTTCGGTGACCGACCTGCTGAGCACACCGATTCCAATCGTTCCGGCGGAAACCGGCTTTCGCATCCGCGACAGTCAACTGGAAACGACGCCCATCACGCGCGTGCCCGTGGATGTTTGCCACTGCGAAGACTGCCTTCGCGAGGTCATGGACCCCCTTGATCGAAGGCACGGTTATCCGCTAACCAACTGCACCCAGTGCGGGCCGCGATTCACACTGATCCAGTCGATGCCGTATGACCGCAGCCGCACCACGATGGCTGGCTTCACGATGTGCGAGGCTTGTCGGCAGGAATATTCCACCCCATCCGATCGTCGCTTTCATGCTCAGCCGATCGCCTGCCGCGACTGCGGACCGCAGGTCTGGATGGAAGGTCCTGAACAGCAACGAATCGCCCTGAGCGACGAAGCACTGAAGTTGACCCGCCAGGCGATCGCCGACGGACAGATCGTTGCCATCAAAGGCATCGGAGGGTTCCACTTGGCGTGCGACGCCACTCGGCCGGATGCGGTCGCCGAACTGAGGACGCGAAAACGTCGCGGCGACAAACCACTGGCTGTGATGGTCGCCGATTTGGAAACCGCCCGCCGCATCGCTGACGTGACCGCGGGCGAAGCGATGCTGCTGCAGAGTCTTCAGCGGCCGATCGTGCTGTTGAAATCACGGAGAACGGTCGATGTCGGCAACGACTTCATCGGTGTCTTGCTGACCTATTCGCCACTGCACGCCCTGCTGGTTCAGCCCGGTGATGTCTGGGTGATGACGTCCGGAAATCGAGCCGACGAGCCGATCGCGCGCACGAACCAGGAGGCCCGTTGTCGACTTGGTCAGCTGGCGGATCGGTTTCTGATGCACGATCGCTGGATCGAAGCCGCCTGCGATGATTCCGTCGTGCGGGTCGTCGATAACGAAATGCTGCCGATTCGACGGTCGCGTGGCGACACACCGTTGGTTGTGCCGCTGCCAAAGCGTTCAACCAAGCGAACACCACCAGGTGCACCTGAACCGGCTATTTTGGCCGTGGGGAGCGAACTGAAGGCGACCATCGGACTGGGGATTGGCGATCAAGTGATTCTGGGCCCACATCTGGGTGACATGGCCAATCGCGAGACGTTGGAAGCGCTATCGCGATCGGTCGATCACCTGTGCGGTCTGTACGGCGTCCAGCCGGGTCTCGTCGTTGCCGATGGGCACCCCGCCTATCAGTCCACTGCTTGGGCTCGGCAGTACGCGACAGAAAAGAACGCGCAGCTGACCATCGTCCAACATCATCATGCCCACGTCGCGTCGCTGATGGCCGAGCATTCTCTTCCGCCCGACACAACCGTCTTGGGAGTCTGCTTTGACGGGACGGGATTCGGTACGGACGACACGATCTGGGGGGGAGAATGGTTGATCGCCAACGCGACCCGCTATGAACGCTTCGCCCATCTGACCCCCTTTCCGTTGCCCGGCGGCGACGCCGCGATCAAGCATCCGTGCCGCGCCGCGCTCGCGGCGCTGCTACGTTTCGGGATTGATTCCCGGCGGCTGCCCTGCCGAGCGGGGGTGACCGATCGTGAGTTCCGGCTGCTAGAAACTCAGCTGGACCGACAAGTGAACTGCGTAGCGACCAGCAGCATGGGGCGACTGTTCGACGTGGTCGCGTCGATTCTGGGAGTGCGTCAGCGGATCGACTACGAGGCTCAGGCCGCCATGGAACTGGAGTCTCTCGCGTCAAGCGTATGGGACGATTGCCTGCTGTCGGAGGCATCGTGGGAGAATGAGCGCGTCTTTTGCGATCCGAGTCCGCCCGCGGGCCAGCCACTGCAGATCGATGTTCAAGGCCTGCTGGGCGCCATGGTGAACGACCTCCGCGACGGAATCTCGACGTGTTCGATCGCGATGGGATTTCATTTGGGCATCGTCGAGACGATCGTTGAGGTGGCTCAGAAGGCTCGGTCGGGGCGAGGGATCGGGCGAGTTGGCTTGACAGGCGGCGTGTTTCAAAACGTTTTGCTGACGCGACTGGCGCGGTCCGCACTGCGTCAGCAAGGGTTCGACGTCCTGACTCATCGGCTGGTCCCCCCCAACGACGCCGGCCTGTCCCTTGGCCAATTGATGATCGCCAGCGCACGCGACGAGTAGACCCCATTGTGACCGCGAGCTCACCGCTACGCCGAGAACGAGCGACCCTGACGTCATCCCCGCGGGGATTTTCGGGATTTACGCGGGGCGGGGATGATCGCTATTTGTATCGCTCGCGATCTCGTCTTTGTCGACCGCCCCGCTGCCGTTTTGGTTCTGATGAAACACCTGCTGTATTTCGCTGTCGGCATTTTGGTTGGGTGCCTTCGCGCCAGCTGCCGGCTGAAGGTGCATAACGACTGTCGTTCGACCCTGTACCAGCAAGGCTATGGGCACGTCTTCGCTGCGCTACACGCTCACCAGATCGCCGGTTTGATTTCCTCCGACCGTGGGATGGCGGCGATGGCATCGCGGAGTGACGACGGAGGCATCGTCGTGCCCGCCATTCGCGCTTGCGGAGGCGTTCCGATTCGTGGCAGCAGCGGTCCACTGCGCAAAGGGGGCGGGAAGGCGCTCCAGCAGATGATCCGTCACGTCAGCGGTAGGCGCCCCGCTGTGATCACCGTCGACGGCCCGCGTGGACCTCGAGGCGTGGCCAAGCCTGGGATCACCCTGCTTGCTCAAAAGGCCAACGCAAAGATTCTGTGCACTTTGGCGATTCCGTCAGATCGTTGGCTGTTCTGCAAGTCTTGGGATCGACTGCAGATTCCCAAGCCTTTCAGCACGATCCACGTGTACTTGTCGGACCCCATCACGGTCGGCCCGAACGACAACTTGGCGGACAAGACACTGGAAGTGCAGCGCTGCCTGGCGGCGATGGAAGCGAAGCATGATCCCGACGAAGCGGCTCACAACGAACCGGTTACCGAAGCAATGGAAAACAAGTTACGCCGACGCGCCGCCTAGGTAGCCGAACTTCTCCGAAGGCTAGGCGTCCAGAACCCCGAATCGGCGGGTCTTGAGGCTGGGACGCAGACCCAGGTTCGCTGTTCGGCGGTGCGAAGCGGAGGTGGAGTCTCCGGTGCATCACGTTACAAGGTGGAGTCATGTAACGAGGTATCTCGGCGTGAGGAGGTATCTCGACTGGGGATCACAGAGTGATCTGTCGACCATGTCGCCAGCCTTCTCCGAAGGCTAGGCGTCCAAAACCGCGAAGCGGTGGATGTCGATAGGCTGGGACGCAGTCCCAGTTTCGCTTCCAAACACCGCTACGACCGCGGAGTGAGCGGTCAACGATGAGCTCAACGGCTAGCAGAAGGCTTGTCGGACCTTGCCGGTCAGCTGACGAAGCGATTGGATGTGAGTCACTTCGGGATGACTCTGTGCCAGTCGACCGTGAGGGTCAAACGCAATGACGTGCATTCCGGCGGCGATTCCCGCCTGCACGCCGGGAACGCTGTCCTCGACCACGACGCATGTTTCAGCGGCGACGCCCATCGCCTTGCTGGCGGTCACGAACAAGTCGGGATCGGGTTTCCACTTCTGTCGATCATAAGCGCTAAAGATCATCGCGTCTTCGAAATGCGACCGCAGGCCGCTGGTCTCGAGGCACACTTCGATTTTGTAACGTGGCGCGTTGGAGGCCACACAATAGGGAACGGTCAGCGACTCCAGCATGTCCGTCGCGCCGTCAATCGGCCGAAGTGACCGCTTCAACTCCGCGATCTGGCGATCACGAAACCGTTGAATCACATCCTCGGTAAGCGGCCGAGTTGCACGGGGCCTGAGTTCATCGAAGACGTCGTAAAGATTCACTCCCGCATACAAGCGAATCGCTTCTTCGACGGGGATGACCAAGCCATACTCGGTAAACAAGTCGACCAAGACCTTCAGGCTCAGCGTCTCGCTGTCGACCAGGGTACCGTCGCAGTCAAAGATGATCGCACTCGGGTTCGCCATATTGTTCCGTTCGTTGAACACGTTTCAACCGGGATTGCTCCGGTCAGGCGATATGTGACCGATAGCCAGCGGCGGACCCGGACCATCTCTGTCGGGATCCTGTGGGTGGGGCTCAGGGGTAGCTGGCACTTATCGCCTCACCGGGGCAAGCCCGGTGGTAGCGACCGGAAAGCCTTGATGCACATCGGATGCTTCAAGCCGGAACCGCTCAACCGACGGTGGCAACCGGTTTCTTCTTGGGCTTGTAGATCTCGGTTGCGGTTCCGAAGTGGACTTCTCCCGCGTTCATCAGGGTCTCACTGAGTGTCGGGTGAGGGTGAACGCTCTCGGTGATGTCGTGGACCTCGCAACCCATCTCGATCGCCAGCACCGCTTCGGCGATCAGCTCTCCGGCACCGCTGCCAACGATGCCGCATCCCACGACGCGATCTGAATCGGGGTCGACCAACCACTTGGTTAAGCCTTCGGTGATCCCCAGCGCCTGAGCACGACCACTGGCCGCCCACGGGTACGTCTCGACATTCACCTTCCGGCCCGCTGCCTTTGCTTCGTCTTCAGTCAATCCCGCCCAGGCGATCTCGGGGTCGGTGAAAACAACCGCGGGGATGGCCGCCTTGTCGAACACCACCGACTTGCCCGCCAAGACTTCTGCCGCCACGCGTCCTTCGTGCGTGGCCTTGTGGGCCAACATGGGATCGCCAGCCACATCTCCAATCGCCAGGATGTGCGGATCGGCCGTTCGCTGGGACGCATCGCAGACGACAAACCCGCGTTCGTCGACCACGACCTGCGTGTTCTCCAATCCCAGATTGCGGGTCACGGGACGGCGCCCAATGCTGATCAACACGCGGTCAAAGCGTTCGTGGCCAAAATGGGCCGGTCCTTCAAAGGTTGCTTCGACCTGATTGTCGATCTCGCTGAGTGATCCGACCTTGGTGTTCAGCAGCACGCGGCCGTCGCACATCTTGTCGATCCGCTTGGCTAGCGGTTTGACCAGATCACGATCAGCCCCCGGCAACAGACCGTCGCTCAGTTCAACGACCGTCACTTTCGACCCCAGGTGGGCATAGACGCTGCCCATTTCCAGCCCGATGTAGCCGCCGCCGACGACCAACAGAGTCTCGGGGATGTCCTGGAGTGCAAGGGCACCCGTGCTGTCCATGACACGGTCACTACCGATGTCAAACATCGGCGGCATCGCGGGAACACTCCCGGTGGCCAAGATGCAGTGATCAAAAGTGATCTGCCCGCCTTCGGGAATCGATTCGTCGTGGCCGTCCAGCTTGAGCGTGGTCGAAT
>JBCCUO010000233.1:0-6252 GCA_039196805.1 Planctomycetota bacterium
GCGCTGAATCGGCAGGATAGCCCATACGCTCGCCGAGCTGCTGCATCGTCCATCCGTTGGCGCTCTTCGCTTCCCACAACTCGCGCACCCGTGCCATGGCCGGATCGTCGCTCGGTGTTGCTTTCCTCCCCATGGAATGACGGTAGGTAACTGCCGAAACCCTGTCAATAGTGCATTGACACGCTTGAGAAGGCCGACGGCGAGAGGCTGGGGAGTTTTGAGCCGGCCGACGAACCGGTTCTTTCCTTCTGATACCAACGCGGGTCCTTCCTGGCCTGGCCCTGGCAGGTGATTGCAACGGGAACTGTCACTTCGGGGTGCCTGTTTACGTACGTGGCAGCGGCCGAACATCACACCACTATCACAGCACTGTGGCTAACGCCGCAAATAACGATAGGACGGGGTGCTTATGAGTTCCCTGCTCTAACCGACTGAGCTACACCCCCGTGTGCGCTGAGCACGTGTGTGGATCATTGTACGCGGGCTAAGTCGCTAATCGAAGCGGGCGAGCCGCAGCATGAACTGACGTGGTGACGACGTCGATGGTTCGGCGGTTTTTCTTGGCGGTCACTCCTCGGCCACCGGCTGCCTTCGACGTTCTGCTAACCTAATACCTACAGTGTGTTTCTGTATCTGTGGTGGTACGAGATGAATCCCTATCGACCGAGTCAGGTCGAGCCAGAGCATGACGACCCCAGGCCCGAAAATCCCGCGTGGTTGTTGGTTGCCGTGACGTGCCTCGGGCTGACGCTGGTGTACTACCTGCTGGTTGCCGCCGCGTTCTCCAACTGAGTGGACGCCAACCAGTGCTTCGCTGTGGCTACGAATGCGTGGCGAAACATCGCCGCGTCACAGTGAACTTTCCTCGGTCTCCGGCGCCGGGAGTGAATTGGGAAGGCGACTGAGGGCCGCAAAGATCGTTCGCTCGATTCGCTTGCCGTTGAGCTGCGACTTTTCCAAGAACTCGCTTGCCCCGTTGTCAAGACACCTGCGGCGAAGTCGGGCGTCATCGTCTCCTGTCAGAGCCACCAGCCGAACGCTGTCGCAACACAGCTCCGCTAGTCGGTTTACCGTTTGGTCGGCAAAACTGTCCGGCAAAGCGAGATCCATCAGCACCACCAACGGTCGCTCTGACTTCGCGCAGCGGTCTTCGATGAAAGCCTTGGTTGCGGCAAATGTCGACACGGTCTCGGGCTTGAGCGACCGGTTCGCGGCGCGAAGCACTTGCTTGGTGATCATCAAATCCTCGGCCGCATCCTCGACGATCAGCACGTCGACGATGCTTTCGTCGGGCCAGATACCGTGATCGCGAATCAAGAGTCGAACGTCAGGAATCAGCTCTGCCACCGACTGATAGCGGTCGTCGGGACTGGGAGCCAACATCTTGGTAAGCACGGTGACCAGATGCCTGGAGATACCCGACTTCGTCAAGTCACGGAATCCTTGCATCAAGGCCGTGTTGCGGAACCGCTCTTCTTGTGTTTCCCCCTCAACGAAGTACTCCGCTTGAAGCAAATAGTACAACGTTGCCCCCAGTCCAAAGAGGTCGCTTCGCTCGTCTACCTTGCCGGTTGGACTGGCTTGTTCGGGCGCCAAAAAACCGATGGTTCCACAGATGGAGGCTCCGGTGAGTTCAACGGTATCGTACTCCCGAAGCTGTGCAGGTGGCCGACAGATGCCCAGATCCATCAGCTTGTAGTCGCGATCCGGCGTGATCATGATGTTCGCTGGCTTGATGTCGCGGTGCAGGATTCCGCGTTCATGCGATTGCTCAATGGCTTCCGCGATCTTGTAGACGATCAACAGCGACGTCGACTCGGGAAGCGGCCCGTGCTGGTCGATGATCTCGGCAAGCGTTCGACCGCGTACGACTTCCATGGCAATGAAGTGGTGTCCATCCTCGTCTCCCACGTCCAGCGCGGTGACGATGTTCGGATGAGCCAACTCTTGAATGACTGCCATCTCACGGCGGATCCTGGGAAGGTTTTCCCGAGGGTGACGAAACAACTTGAGCGCTACCTGTTCGTCCCGCCGACGATCGGTTGCCTGGAACACGACTCCCATCGCTCCCCGTCCCAGTACGCCCTCCAGTGTGTAGCGGCCGATTCGCAGATCGCGTTCACGATGTTCCGTGATGTACTTGTGCTGCAAATGCGTGATCAGCCCCAGCTGAAGGCCAGCCCGCAGCCCATCAGACTCATCGTTCGCGATCTCGACCTGCTCGGCAATGCGGTCCAGCAGTGATGTCGAAAAGATTCCCGCGTCACGCAGTCTGACATCAAGCGACGGGACCATCTTGACCAACGAAGTCACGGTGCTCCCATCTCGTAGCCGCGAATCAAACTCCTCGTCCGATGAGGGATCATCCGTAACGAAGTCAAGTCGCTCGGATTCGGGTGCCTCGGTTACCCCGTGCGCCGCCATTCGTTGCACGCGGGTCTTGGGTAAGCATTCGTAGACCACGATGGCCGCCGAAACCAGGAGCAGCGTGCTGCGTGTCATCCAGTTGGCCTCTTGATCGACCCCAAACAGAACGACCCATGACATGGTGAACACGGCCAGCACTGACAACCAAAGCCTTCGCTTCTGAATCGCGGCGTGGTCCAGGAGCAGAAAGACGCCCATCAAACAAGCGGCGGGCCCAGTGAACCCGAACAGGCCATCGGTCGCTGCCAGCACCAACCAAATGGCAGCCAGCGCAACGGAAATCGCAAGCTTGTTCACAGCTGAGGAACTGTCGGCGGCGGTGAATCGGAAACGACGACCCAACCCCCCTCCTTGGGGATAAGTGAACTTACTGCCAGTGCTTTGGCTTGCCAAGAGAAAACGGTGAAAGAAACTGTTTCCGTCCAACAGAAACGCCTTGCGAAACGGTTTGGTGAGAAACGTTCACGGGCCAGCCGGATAAACTGGCGGCGGACAAGCCTTCTGGACACCAAACCCTCCTCCCTTGAACTGAACATCACGCCATGACGCTCTTTCGACTTTCACTTCTCAGCCTGACTTTCGTCGTCGCCGCACACGGTTTTGCCGACCATCACGGCGAAAAGAAACCGGGCCAATGGCAAGCCCTGTTCGATGGCAGCTCCACCGACCATTTTCGCAACTACAAGAAGGACACCATCAGCGGTGGCTGGAAGATCGTGGATGGCGCGCTGGTGCGAGCCGAAAAAGGCGCCGGCGACATCATCACCAAAGAGAAGTACGAAGCGTTTGAGCTGGAACTCGAGTTCAAGATCTCACCCGCTGGAAACAGCGGAATCATGTACCACGTGAACGAAGACAACCCGCGACCCTGGCAATCGGGTCCGGAGATACAGATCCAAGACAACAAGGATGGGCACGATCCTCAGAAATGCGGATGGCTATATCAGCTGTACACGACCGATGTGGACGCCACGAAACCGGCGGGCGAGTGGAACAAGTTAAGGATCGTGATCACACCGGAAAAGTGCCAACACTTCGTCAACGACACGTTGTACGTCGAGTACGTCAAGGGAAGCGACGACTGGAAAAAGAAGGTCGCGGCCAGCAAGTTCTCGAAGTTCAAAGGCTTTGGTGAACCCACCGAAGGCCACATCTGCCTGCAAGATCACAACGACGAGGTGGCCTACCGCAACATCCGGATCCGACGACTGTAGCACCGATGCCCGAACTGCCTGATGTCGTGCTCTATGTCGAATCGCTTGGCCGACTGCTTGGCGGCAGTCGCGTCGAAAAGGTTCGTGTGCGAAGTCCATTTGTGCTTCGCACCTTCACGCCGGACATCGACGACCTAGCCGGCTGCTCTCTGGCTGGATTCGACCGACGTGGCAAGCGAATCGTCTGGTGGACCGAATCAGGGCCACATCTGGTCATCCATCCGATGATCGCTGGGCGTTTCCACTGGAAGAAGGCTGGCTACGCAGCGCGAGGCAAGAACGATCTAATCGCCTTTGACTTCGCGGATGGATGCCTGATGCTTACCGAAGCGTCCAAAAAGAAGCGCGCAGGCGTTTGGGTCTGCGCCACGAAGGCGGATGTCGATGGGCACGACCCCGGTGGTCTGGATGTCTTGCACTGTGACGTTGGTCAGTTCACCAATCAGCTCAGGGCAGAAAACCGCACGCTGAAACGGGCGCTGACCTCCCCGCGGCGATTTGACGGTATCGGCAACGCCTACAGCGACGAGATCCTGCATGCGGCCAAGCTATCGCCATTGAGACGGACCGATCAGCTAAGCGACGAAGAACTGCACCGGTTGTTCGAGTGCACTCGATCAACGCTCCAGCTTTGGATCGACCGTCTTCGCGAACAAACCGGCGACAAGTTCCCAGAGAAGGTGACGGCGTTTCGCACCGAGATGGCGGTCCACGGAAAGTACAACCAACCTTGCCCCGTCTGCGATGCACCTGTGCAACGCATCCGCTACGCCGACAATGAATGCAACTACTGCGCCCGATGCCAGACCGGTGGCAAGCTTCTCTCCGACCGATCACTCGCAAGACTGATGAAGGATGATTGGCCGAAGACGATCGACGAGTTGGAAGAGAACGGATGAGAACCCTTGGGCACTGGATTGACGGACGGGAAGTCCCGCTTGGCGAGGCGTCGACTCTGGACGTCGTGAATCCAGACAATGACCAACCGATCGCCCGCATTGCGGATGCTGATTGCGGGTCCATCGATTCCGCTGTCCTGTCAGCCCACCAAGCGTTCGTAAATCATCGGGACACGGGACCGTCAGAACGGGAGGCTTGGTTGCTGGAGGCAGCCGACAGACTGAATGAACGACAGGAAGAGTTTGTCGAAGAGTTGATCGACGAGAACGGCTCGCCCATCACCAAAGCACGGCGTGAGGTCAGCACGTCGATCAACGTGCTTCGGGCCGCAGCCGGCGCCTGCCGTCGGACGACCGGGGACACGTTCCCAACCGATGTTGTCGGCCGATTCAGCTTGGGAATTCGCAAGCCATTGGGTGTGGTCGCGGGCATCTTGCCCTTTAACGTGCCACTGATCAAAGCGGTCAAGCACACCGCGATGGCGATCGCCACGGGCAATGCCGTTGTGATGCTGCCCTCACTTGCCGCACCGTTGACCGCACGTCGCTTGGGTTCACTTTACAGCGACGTCGGTGTGCCGGACGGACTTTGCAACGTCGTACTGGGTGATGGACGATCCATCGGCGACGACTTGACCACGCACCCACTGGTACAGATGGTTGGATTCACTGGATCGACCACAACGGGTCGACGGATTGCGACTCATTGCGGACGTCTGGGAAAACAAGTGACGCTGGAGATGGGCGGCAAGAATCCGCTGTTGATCCTGCCCGACGCGGATTTGTCGAAAGCCATTCCCGCCGCCATCCTGGGCGCTTTCTTGTACCAGGGTCAAATCTGCATGTCGTCCAGTCGGATACTGATCCACGATTCGATCTATGACGACGTGATTGATCGCCTGGTCGGGGCGGCGAGCGGACTGCCCATGGGCGACTTACGAGACCCGACGACCGTGATCGGGCCGATCATTCACGCGACCCAACGTGAGCGGATTCAACAACAGCTGGATGACGCGGTGGAACTAGGGGCGAAGTTGCTATGCGGTGGAAACTGGCATGGCAACCGAATGGAGCCGACGTTGCTGGCCGACACGCGCGGCGACATGGTGATCGCCTCCGAAGAAACCTTCGGTCCCGTGGCCACCATCGGACGTTTCTCTCAACTTGACGAAGCGATTGACGATGCCAATGCAACACCGTTCGGTTTGTCCGCATCAATCTTCACGCGTGACCTGGACGCGGCGATGCAGTTCGCCCGACAAAGCACCGCGGGCATGGTGCATGTCAACGGTGGTACGCTCCAAGAGGAAGCGCACGTGCCGTTTGGTGGTACTGGTGACAGCGGATTCGGACGCGAAGGAGCACTGGTGGGCATCGAAGAACTGACCCAGTGGCAATGGGTCACGATGGCGCCAAGCCGCCGGTCCACGGAGTGAGCATTCGACACTGCCTCTCCGCTATTGAGCGAGCCGGCGTTTCGACGAAACCGTAGCAGAACTCGCAGAGAGTTTCGGCCCGCGGCAGGTGCGCGACCTTGATTGGCGGCACTTTCGAAACCCTTCGCGGAGTCCGCTACGATCTGGCCGGATGATACGCTTCGCGGTGCGAGAGCGGCTCGGGATCACGGTGTGATCGTTCGACAAAGCGGCCCGCCTTCTCCGAAGGCTTGGCTCTGCGCCCGAATTCCGAAACCGCGAAGCGGTGGTTTTCGA